>JAIJJM010000071.1 GCA_022728415.1 Collinsella sp.
CCCATCGGCGTGCGCGTCAAAGCCGACGGGCCAAGCATCGTGTGGCTGAGGAGCCATCCCGCCCGACAAGGCATGCGCACGATGGCGCACGGCACCCTCGCCTCCGATTCCAACGGAGCGTTCGTGCTGGCCGACGAAATCGCCCTGTCCATCAGCCTCGACACGGCGGCAGGCGCATGACACCCATCATGCCCGCAAAACTCGCCCTGACCAGCCGCATCTCGCCGCCGGCCGGCATTACCGCGTTCTCCGTCACCGAACCAGTCGGAAGGGTGCTGGCGGCCATGTGCGCCCAAGCCGACTGCCTGATCGCCTGGAACGGAAGCATCGCCCACATCACGCCGCTCGACGCCCGCCCAGCGGCCAGCGCCATCATTCCGTCGCCCGCATCCGCTCCGATGACACGAGCGCAGACGCTCGACCACATACGCCAGCGTGCCAGCCAACGCCTCGATCATGCCGACATGCCCTCCGGCCAATCGGCCGGGGATCTGCCCGCGCGAACACTGACAGCCGACCGGCGCGCCCGCGCCGCCATCCAAGGAACCCAGCCATGAACCACGCCAAGACCATTCTCCCCGCCTTGCTCGGCCTGCTCGTCCTGTTCTGGACCGGCGACAAGATCGGCTACCGGATACGCGCCGACATGGAAGCCGGCGTCAGCTGGCTCGACATGGCCGACCGATTCTGGCTAGACCTACTGGACCCATCGCACATCTCCACGCATCCCACCGACATGCTGTGCGGTCTGACGCTCGTCGCCGTGGCCGGCCTCGCATGGGCGTATAGGCGCGCGGCACGCCTCACCCTGCGCAATGGCGAGGAACACGGCTCGGCCCGCTGGGCCGGCCCGCGTGACATCAAACCGTTCCTCGATCCCGACCTGGCCCATAACCTGCGGTTCACGCGCACCGAACGGCTCTCCACCGATACGCGGCGCACCCTGCGCAACCTCAACGTGCTGCTGCTCGGCTCGTCCGGCTCCGGCAAGACCCGCTACTACGTCAAGCCCAATCTCCTGGGCGCGGACATGAACTGGGCCGTCACCGACCCCAAGGGCGAGCTCAAACGAGACACCGAGTCTCCGATGAAGGCTCGCGGCTACGCGGTGCACGCGCTCGACCTCGTGGACCTCACTCGTTCCGACCGGTTCAATCCCATGCGCTACATCGACCCGGCCGAACCCCAGTCGGCGATCCTGCGCCTGACCGAAAACCTCGTGGCCAACGCCACCGGCGACCGCAAAAACGGCGACGGCTTCTGGGAAGACGCCGAGAAAGCGCTGCTGTCCGCCCTGATCGCATGGGTCCACTACACCGAGGACGAACCCACGCTCAACCACGTCACCGACATGCTCGACCAGATGGGAGCCAGCGAACAGGACGAGGAGCGCGAGTTCATCGTCGATGCCCTCTTCGCCGAAACCCGCGTCGAAATCGCCGCCATGCGCGCCCACGAGGACGACTACGACGAGCAGACGCGCGACATGCTCGAAGGACTGGCGTTCGCCTGCGCCCAATACAACACGTTCCTCAAAGGTGCCGGCGAAACCAAGAAAAGCATCATCATCACCACCGGCGTCCACCTCGTGCCCTTGCAAGTGCGCGAGGTGCGCCGCATCCTCTCCGGCGACGACATCCACTTGGAGGCTTTGGATGAAGGCAAGCGCGTGGTCTATCTGGAGCTGCCCGACACCAACGCGACGTTCGGCTTCCTGGCCAGCGTGTTCTACCAATGCCTCTTCGAGACCCTGGTCAGGAAAGCCGACCACGCGGATGGCGGCCGGCTCGGCCGCGATGTGCACTGCCTGCTCGACGAGTTCGCCAACATCGGCAAAATCCCGAACTTCGTGAGACTCGTCGCCACCATCCGCTCGCGTGGCATCAGCTGCTCGATCATCCTGCAAACCGTCTCCCAAGGAAAAAGCCTGTATAAAGACGACTGGGAGACCATCGCCGGCAACTGCGACAGCTGGCTCTTCCTCGGCGGCAACGAGGCATCCACCACCAAAACCATCAGCGACCGGCTCGGCGACCAAACCATTGACGTCATCGAAACCAGCGAAACCAAAGGCATGAACGGCTCCTGGAGCCGCAGCGTCCGCAAGAACGCTAGAAAACTCCTCACACCCGACGAACTCGGCCGTCTCGACACCAGCCAATGCGTCTACCTGCTACGAGGCCTACCACCCTTCCTCAGCCACAAACTGACGGATTAGAGTGGCCCTGAGCGGGCCGGGCGAGAAGGCAAACACGACAGAATCTACGGCCGAACCCGCTAAGCGGGTTATTCACCTAGCGAGTTCAGCCTTTTGATGTTCAAATGTCACAAAGCCTCGTCGTTCTCAGCGAAGACGAGTTCGCGTGTCAAGGTGCCACACACGAAATGGCTGCACATCGTGCATTTCAACTGAATGAAGGGAAATGCATAAAAACATGCCACGACCAGTCAATGCTACTTTAGCTTCACTATTTTACTCTACTGTTCTAAGTAAGTATCTATATCCTCTTCTGTCCACCTGCAATGATTAATTACTTCGGATAGTCCTTCGGATTGAAAGATGGCTCTCATCTTTTGTCCTGGATTTTCCTTATTAGCAAGAATTGCGTACATTGGATCAAGGAGCTTCTCTTCTCCTCTACCCCTATTCCTAAGTGATTGAGAGCAAACATCAAGCACTTGGCGAATTATCGAGGAATCAACGCTATCCATTCCTTTGAGGCATGTATTCAGATATAGCTCTTTTGATTGTTTGAATGTTTTGAAAAGAAGCGGATATAAGTCATTTGTTCCCTCGATTAAACCTAGGTACAAAGCCGAGGAAGCTCCATCAATTGCTGGTGGCAATTGACAGGAAGCTCTCATCTCAATAGTGCCAGTCAGTGGCCTGAGTCTGGCACTATTCCAACTGTAGTGGGAATGGAAAAGATATTCGTGGAATATTTCTTTCGAGTAGCTTTGAAAAGCTTCCGTCCAGTTTTGGAAACTATCAAAATCGACTCTATACTGCTTAGCATCCGAGAAGAAAAGATGCCGTCTGCCGGATACATTAGCGATTAGGTCTTTCTTGGTAGGGGCAAAGGGGGTAGGTCCGTGTCGGCTACTGTCGGCAAGTATCTGCTGTAAGTGATATTCGCGATATGAGACGGCAGGCGCTATCCGGGAATCATAGATAGACGAATTTCCACAAAGCGCCGTGACGATGAAACTCGCCGCATTGGCCACATTGACGACAGTCAATAACTCATTCTGCTGAATGGATACATGAAGCTGATCTCCCGACATAAGTTCAAACCAGTCCCATACCTCGGGAATGAGATTATATAGAACGCGATAGTGCGGTTTCTTTGTCAGAAGATCCCATGAGGGGGTGGACCTTGGATGTAAACCGATTCCCAGTATTGAGTACCCGATTTTGTTTGCTTCCGAAAGAAGCCTTCTCATGGCTATTTGATGAACACTTCTCAACTCCCACAGGTCACCGCACGGTCGAGAGACGACTTCAATGGTGCCTTTGCCCACTTCTTTCAAGAATTGATGGTCAGTTGTCTTAATTCCTATTTTGACGCCATCTTTACGAACTATAGAGTAGTCGTTGTATTGTTCGAACATTTTCTGCAGCAGAGGTTCGATATCCACAGCAAAGCCATTGCTATCTACAACGGTATACTCTGCCTCTCTACCTACTGTCCGTAGACCTTCTCGTGTTTCAGGAAACATCTGGGTGAAATCAGACGCTATCTGCTCTTCAAACATAAATTCTCTCGTGCTTATTGATGAATTACTTACTGGAACTGATTACGATTCATAGGCGGAGTGATACCGCTCTTTAAGCTGCTGTAGTGTTCCCACCAGTTCAGTGTCGGATTGTAGTTGAATGTATACGATTCCGGTGGCTGATGATGAATTAAGTGGTTCGGAGAAAAGCGTGCCAACAGGGGAAAGGTCAGCGGAGACGAAACCGTCAATCGATGACAGCTCGTCAATCGTGCATATATCTACCAGCCTGCCGGTTTGAACTGGAAGGTCAATATTGGCCATGATTCCGGGAATTAATTCTGATGCCTTGTGATTATATTCAAGGTTCAGTGATGCTGCGGTAAATGCATCCCATAGATCAATCCCGTATTTCAGCAGAATGGATTTGGGAATGCCTCCTCCTGCTGGACGGCAGGATATCTCACCTACTATGAACTTAGTGCCAGTCCAAAAGACCTCCATATGCGTGACACCATCTTTGAGCCCAAGAGCCTTAACGACTTTAGGGTAAATCGCGCTGATTTTGCCGTAACGCTCATCCCCTTTTCCAATCATTATCGACCCACCCCAAGCACCGGTGCATTCTAGCAGGGGAGAGAAATATCTTTGAAGGACGAAAAAGACGACTTGGCCATTCTGAATAATGGCATCACAGTGATATTCCCCTTTCATTTTTATGTATTCTTCAACGATAATTTGGTAGCGGCTTTTCCTGAACCAGTCTGCTTGTGGCCTTTCAAGGAACGAAGCTGCTTCCTCACGATCGTTTATTTTGTAGGTATTCATCGATCCGGAACCGATGACAGGTTTGACGACCACTGGCCATCCAATTTCGTCGCCGCCGTCGACCAGCTGCTCGATGTTCGAGATGGTCAGCGATCGGGCAACTTCCACTCCCGCCGAACGCAACTTGCTCTTCATAACGCTTTTATTCGCGAAACCCCAGGCCACATCGAATCCGGTTCCAGGGAGATTGAAATAAGTTCGCAGGTATCCTCCGACAGGAAGGCTTCTTTCGCTGGGCGACACCACTGCGGCAATGGAATCTGAGGAATCTAACTTCCTCGCGACGTTCAAGACCTCTGTCGCATCGGCTATGTCATTGACATAGTGCAGATTCGTGTTCGACGGATACAGTGCAGTGTATTTACGCTCTGTTATGACGTCTATCCCGGTCGCAGGCACGAATTTGGCAAGGTGAAGATACGCATCCGTTTTGCCTGAATTGAGCAGAATCACACGTCCATCCATCATTGTTCCCCTCGTATGTTATTGCTTTCCACCAGCTCAAGCATGTGAACTCGTTCCCGCTCGTTATTGCCTCGAACGATCGCTCCACCAACAAAGTCGGCTGCGTCTGTGGGATCGTTGAGCTGTTCCGAATCCCATATATCCAACAGCCATTCGCTTGAATCCGATGGCGCGTGAAGCCGGTTCCCGCCTGTCCTGACCAGCCATCCTGTTTTCATCGCGTCATCCACAGTGGGAACGACCGATATGGGAAGTCCCAGCTCCAATCTCACGAACTGTTCGGAGATGTCAAAGCCGTATGCGGATTGGATCGACTGTTTGATGAGTCCTCCGCCAACTCTCGCCGCAACCTCTCCGCATCTCGCGTTGCCTGAGACGTCGTCGATGAATTCGAAGTGCAGCACATGAACGCCGCTGTTCTCAGGCAGTGCTTGTGCGAAGCGGTCCACGAGATCAATGATTTCCAGACGCTTGGGGGAGGCGTTGTCCAGCATCGCGGAGCCATAGTTCTCCTCCCTGAATGCGCATGGTTTATGAACATAGCGACTGACGGAGGTAAATACCGGCGTGCGGTTGTGAAGCAGCACGTCCGCATGGTAGACGTCCCCGGGCAGATATTCCTCCACGATGAGTTTGCGTCCGTCAATTTCCTCACGAATGCTTCGATCCTGGAGCAGCATGTCCACGTCGTCCCCGGTGTTCAAGATGTGGATCCCGAACGCACCTGCCCCATCGCGTGGCTTCAGCACGGATGGTCCATGCCTATCAACAAACTCCCTCAGATCTTTCTCGGAGGAGACTAAAACGAAATCGGTGTCGGGAAGCGACGCAGCAGAAAATAATGACTTCATGCTGTATTTGTCCCGGAAACCCCTTGCGAGAGGGAACTTCATCCCTGGTATCGAGTACTTCGACCGGATAGCCGCCACCCGTTCCACGTCATCCTCGGAATTGGAAATCAGCCGATCACATCCCGAACAGGCGATGGACGACAGGGCCTCCTCGAACTCGTCGCTGTGATACTTGTCCACCAGCACGGGAGTGCAGTAGCCTTCGTTTGCCTCGGCGGCCTTTGACCCGCTCTCGGTGACGAGGAATAGCTGGCAGGCCGGCATCAGTTCCCTCACCCATTTGGCATAGCGCGAGCCGGATGACGGACGTTGACATATGACTATCTTCAAGGTTTCTCCTTACTGCTTTGAATGGTTACTTCGAGCGTGTACGTGCCGCCAACCTGGCGATGGGCCCGTAGGACAGTCCTGTAAGCATGAACAGCGTGGCTAGGATCCACCATCCCACCGGCGAATCGGCGTTGGCGACACTGGTCAGAATCATAGGGGAGATCAGTGCCATGGTATCGGCCCCGGCATTGAGAACGCCCTGATATTCACCGAGCAGGTCGTCGCTGGACATCTCAAAACCAAAGGACCATGCCGACGCGGACTGCCATAATTCGCCGCACAGGTGCGCCACCGCCGCCGTCACGAGCATGATGACGGACAACCATACCGTCGTTTCCTTGGAAAGCGCCAACAAAATGCAAGCGACGCAAAGCGACAGGCCGCTTCGTAATCCGGCCCGTCCCGCGCCGCGAATCGAATCCGTCCCTCTAGCGAACCTCACCTGCAGCAGGATGACGCCAAGCGTGTTCACAAGCAGCATCGCGGACACCATGCCGTTCGGAATCACGGCAGCAGAAGCGATCCATATCGGCAGGGCAATGGTCAGAATCCCGTCATGAAGATAGAGAATAGCGTTAGCCGCCGTCACCAGCAGAAATGGTACGTCTTTCACTGCGACCAGATTCATCCGGCCGCCCTTTCGAGGGCGGCCGGATGCAAACGTTCCGCACTGGATATTCCGCAGCATCATCGCAGCAGTGAAATACGTGAGAACGTTGAAGAGTATCAAAGCCACGAATACTGGGCGTGTACCGAGGGTAAGTGGTATCGCAGATAGGACCGAACCCACTGCAGTGCCAACGTTGGAGACCACACGTAACATGGCCCTGTACTGCACACGGTTCTCTCCCTGTGAAATATGGGCGATGATGGGACCACGCGCCGCGGCAGCACCTCGATCGGCCGTGGACACCACGGCCATGGTGACTCCTAGGCAAACGAAATTGTTGGTGATGACGTAAACGATCAATCCCAATCCCTGCACGGCCAGAAGCACACGGTACATGGTCATGGCATCGACTTTGTCGGAAGCCCCTCCAAAGAGCACACTGCCCGCTAAGCCAGCCACTGCGGAAAGTGTGAGGAACATGCTGAACAAGGTCAAAGGCATGCCGAGAATCTGGGTGAAGTACAATGTGGACAGCGCGAAGAAGATACCGCGGCCAATGGAATTAATCAGCGTCGCCCTAGCGTACCGGCTTTCACCAGTTTTTCCTCTCATAATCATCGTAACCATAATGTTCCTTAAGACGATATCTACACAATGGCAATCTGCACAACGAACAGACCCATCCAAGTTTCCTCACTCAGGATAATTGGTGAGCGCGAAATTCCGACCATGGTGTGGCGCGTGGATGCTTGTTTTCCAGCGACCCGGCATCGATGGACGTGCTGGCACGGCTGGAACAATCAACTGTCTCCCCAGCATCAAGCTGAAAGTCACCTGCCAAGCCAATGCCGGCCCGTCCGCCGCGCGCAACACGGCCGCCGTGCTGGACGCAGATCCAATGGCCGTGGCGGCCTCCGGCTGGATGGCGACCTTCGGAGTCATGCAATCCGTGGTACGGCCTACGCGATCTGCGGCGTTGAGTCAGTTCCCCTCGAACGGCTCAATATGAGGACGAGACGTCGAAAGATTTTTACTTAACCCGAAAGCACACGCAACATATGCGGGCTATCCGAGTTGACGAAGGCCGTCGTCCGCGGGAACCTGCTCCTTTCGTTTACGCAGCAGTCCGAGTGCAAGAATCTGGACGGTTAGCAAACTAATTCTGGAATCTTTGTTGTTGTCTCAACTAGTCCCAGTGCAGCGGATGGAGGATGCCATGCCGGTATGAGTCATCCTGCGCCAAGAAGTCAAGGATCTTGTTCGAGTATTCCCGGTCGCTGTTGATGCGGTCAACGAGGTACATGAGGGCGATGAGTGAGTTACCGACTGATTTCTCCTCGTATTCAAACTCCGGGAACGCCGCCTTCATGTCCTTGAGTACCGCCGGGGTGATTACCATCTCGCGGTTCCACAGGCGTGAGTGATGCGAGCATAGGTTGCGCAGGTAGACCATCGCGTGCACGATTTCCGAAGCGCGGCGACGGTTGCTGCTCAATCCCAGGGATCTGGTCGCCTTGTCCACTGCATTCACGTCCGTATGCAACTGGAGCATCTTGGACAAGGTGTCGAACGGCAGCACCTCCACCACGGCCCACACCGGTGGCTGCTCGTGCTGGTG
>JAIJJM010000072.1 GCA_022728415.1 Collinsella sp.
AGACGCTGCTGCTGACCACCCGAGAGCGCCAAACCATCCTTGTTGAGCTGATTGGATACCTCTTTCCAGAGGTTGGCGCGCTTGAGCGATTCTTCCACGATGTCATCGAGGTCGCTTTTGCTAGTCACGCCCTGCAGACGAGGGCCAAAGGCGACATTCTCGTAGATGGATTTAGGGAACGGGTTGGGCTGCTGAAAGATCATACCCACGCGACGACGGAGGTCGACCGGGTCGACGCCCTCGGCATAGATATCGTTGCCGTCGAGCGCCATGGTGCCCTCGACGCGCGTACCCTCGATCAGGTCATTCATGCGATTGATGCAGCGCAGAAACGTCGACTTTCCGCAACCCGAAGGGCCAATAAAAGCAGTAATGGCATTCTTAGCGATATTGAGGTCGAGCCCCGTCAGCGCATGAAAGTCACCGTACCAGAAGTTGAAATCCTTGGCCGTGATGGCCGCTTGCTCCAGCGTGGGAGCGGACTGATAGACGGACATGGGACTCCTTAACTAGCGGCGTTTGCGCGACAGATAACGCGCAAACAGGTTGAAGGCCAGAATAATCGCCATCAGCAAAAGCGCGGTGCCGTAGGCTGCGTTCATGTTGATGCCGTCATTGGCAAGCAGATAAAGGTGAACGGTCATGGGGCGACCGGAATCGAGCGGCGAGATAGGCAGATTGATGGCCTGACCCATGGTGTAGAGCACCACGGCGGTCTCGCCGATGGCGCGGCCGATGGCAAGCACGATGCCGGTGGCGATGCGGCCAAAAGCCGAAGGAAGCACGATCTTGGAGACGACCTGCCACTTGGTGGCGCCCAAGCCATATGCGCCCCAACGGATATAGCGTGGAACGGCGCGGATTGCCTCCTCGGTGGTGCGCATGACAATGGGCAGCATCAGAAGCGCGAGCGCCAGGGCGGCCGAAACCATCGAAAGACCCAGGCCCATGGCCTCGACAAACAAGGCATAGCCAAAGAGGCCCATAACAATGGAGGGCACCGAGGCCAAAGCATCGGCAGCATAGCGAATGATGTCGACGACCTTTCCCTGCTTGGCGTACTCGGCCAGATAGACCGCAGCCAAGACGGCAACCGGCGTGCAGATGAGCATGGCGAGCGCCGTCACGTAGATGGTCGAGACGATTGTGGGCCAAATGCCGCCCTCGGCGTTTACGCCCTGCGGCCAGCCGAAGATAAAGTCGAACGAGATGTGCGGAAGACCGTTGATGACCACGTAGGCGATAATGGCGACCAGTACCAGCGTGGTGATATAGGCCGCGGCGCGAAACACGCCGAGCATAATCTTGTTGGACAGATCCTTGTTGATGCGGCCCTTCTTACCATGGGAAAGGGCACGCTTGATGCGCTCGCGCGATGAGGTCGCATCGACCGTCGTGCCAACGGAATCGGACATAGCCTACCCCCTCTTCTTCTTGGAAATCAGACGGACGATGCCCACCAACGCTGCGGAAATGATAAACAGGACCACGCCCATGCCAAACAGAGCCGAGCGGTGAAGGCCCGAGGAATAGCTCATGTCGAGCGCGATCTGACTCGTGAGCGTCGAGATGGGGCTCGAGATGCTGTCCGGGATGACCGGAGCGTTGCCAACGACCATGAGAACGGCCATGGTCTCGCCGATGGCACGCCCCATGCCCAAGACAATCGCATCGACGATGCCCAACTTGGCTGCAGGCAGCACGACCTTGTAGATGGTCTGCCACTTGGTGGCACCCATGGCATAGGATGCCTCGCGAATACCCATGGGGATGGAATTGAGGGCATCGATGGTGAGCGTGGTGATGGTGGGAACGATCATGATGGCAAGCACGAACCACGCCGTCAGTGCGCCAAAGCCAAGACCGCCGGTCAGCTGCGCGATAAACGGACGAATGATGACCATGCCAAAGAAACCGTAGATGATGGAGGGGATACCCGCCAGTAGGTCGACGGCGGGGCTGATGAGCCTGCGCACGCGCTTACTGGCGATCTCGACTAGATACACGGCCGTGCCCACACCCAGGGGCACGCCCATGGCGAGCGCACCGACCGTCACCAGACCGGAGCCCGCCAGCAGCGACATGATACCGTAGTGACCCTCAGAGGGCGCCCACGTAAAGCTAAAGAAGTCCGCCAGACCGATATCGGTAAAGACGGGCAGCGCCGAGTACGTGGTAAAGACAAAAATCAGGATGACGGTGACGACCGCCAAGAACGCGCAGGCAAAAAAGATCCACTGTAGCGCCTTCTCCTTGAGATAGGTGCTATGCGATACCAACGCCAACTCACGCTTTTTGGGCGCCTGAGCCTCGTGCTCAATCTGGGGGATTTCCTGTGCTTCCACGCTACTCACTCCCCTTTCCGTCGTTGGTGACGGGAATAAAGCCCGCCTCGCGAATCTGCTTGTCCATCTTCTGGGACGTCACATAGTCAATGTAGTCCTGCGCCCGCTTCGAAGGGGTACCTTTCACAAAAAAGTAAAGGTCGCGCGAGATGGGATAGCCGCCACTCGCGACCGTCTTCTCGGATGCCTCGACATGGTTGACCGAAACGGCCTTGACCGAGGTCTGGGCGTTGAGGCTCTCGACAAAACCGAGCGAAATGTAGCCAATAGCGCCACGTGAGCGGGACACGACATCGCGTACCTGGCCCGTACCCGAAAGAACAGCCGAGCGACGATCGAACGGCATGCCACCCATCACGATGGTACGGAAGGCCTCGCGCGTACCGGACGCCTCGTCGCGATTGATAACCTGAATCTTCAGATCCTCTCCACCGACTTCTTTCCAGTTGGTGATCTTGCCGGCGTATATGTCGCGGAGCTGCTCGGTCGAGAGGTTGTCGACCGGGTTGTCGTCGTTTACGATGACCGCAATCCCGTCGTGCGCGATTACGATCGGGGTCAGGCCAAGGTCTTGCTCATCGGCATTGAGCCCACGAGACGAGCTGGCAATGTCGGCCGTGCCGTTGCTGACGGCTTCGATACCCGCAGAGGAGCCAAGGCCGGAGACGAGCACGTCGATGCCGGTCTCTTCCTTAAAGCCCTCGGCCGCGATCTCGGCAATGGGAAGGCAGGTGGTCGAGCCGGCCACGGTAATAGAAGACGTAGAAGATCCCGAGGAGCAGGCGCACAGCGTGAGCGTGAGCACCGCTGCACTCAGGACCGATCCGATCTTTCTCATAGCATCACGCCGATCGCTGCATGGCGCCCGCAGGTGCCACCCTCGTTGCGGTAGGAATAAAAGCGGTCGTTCTGACGAACGGTGGAAAGTTTGGTGTCCACAATGCCGTTCACATCGACACCGGCATCCACCAGCGTCTCGCGAATGGCGGCGGAAAGATCGAGCATACGGGAATCGGTAGCATCGATGCACGCGAATTCGACGGCAAAGCGATCCATAAGCTCTTGGGACACCTCGTACTCGTCGCCTAGGATATGGGGCCCAATATAGGCAGAAATGTCCTTTGGTGTGCAGCCGCCCGCCTCGCAGAGTGCTTGGCAGGCCTTGGCGGAAATGCGCGCAATCGTGCCCTTCCAGCCAGAATGCACCACGGCAAAACCGTTAGGAGCAACCAGCACCACGGGAACGCAATCGGCAAAGCAAAGCATCACGGGCACCTTACGGGCCGTGCAGACGATGGCATCGCAGCCCTCGGCAATCTGCTCACGAACAGCCTCAAGATCGTCGGCGCCGTTCGAGGTCACCGTAACGATATGGTCACCATGTACTTGATTGGGCACGAGCAGATTGTGCTCATACTCGGCGGCGCCCATGGCTTCGAGCGCTCGACGACGATTTTCTTGAACAGCAAAGGGGTCATCACCTACATGCGATCCCAGGTTGAGTGAGGAGTACGCATCTTCGGAAACGCCACCGGTGCGCTCGGTAAAGGCAAAGCGGGCATCTGCTATCGCGCCCTCCACCAACGTAACTCCATCATGGTCGACACGCGAAACTCTGTCCGCACGTGCTGCCATACTAAAGCCTCCTAATACAACAAGTACCGCGGCGTCGCCGCACAGTCGTGTTTACACAGCTGTCATACTTCTTAAAAAGGATACCCGCTGCTTTGGAGGCAAACGTAAAGGGAACGTAAAGAGATTGGATACTCGGGTTTACAGAGTCAAAACAAAAGGGGCGCACCCATACGGATGCGCCCCGGTGCAAAATAATGAGATGAACGACTTAGAAGCTGCCGCGCTTGAGGAAGTCGGGAAGCTCAAACTGGTCGTTGCCAAAGTTGGGCAGCTCGGTACCGCCGACGTTGCGAGTCGGCGCGGCCTGAGCCGGACTGGCAGCCGGAGCAGTGCGCTGCGGCTCAGCGGAAGCGGCTGCCTTGCCCTGAGACTGCTGAGCAGCAAAGAGCTCGTCCTGACGGTTGACGTTAGAGTCGGAGAAGCCCGTGGCGATAACGGTGATGCGTACCTGGTCGCCCAGGGACTCGTCAACAACGGTACCAAAAATGATGTTGGCCTCGGGGTCGACGGCATTGGCGACAACGTCGGCGGCATCGCTGATCTCCTGAATGCCCAGGTCCTTGGAGCCGGCGATGGAAAGCAGGACGCGCGTGGCGCCATCGATGGAGCTCTCGAGCAGCGGACTGGAGATAGCCTGCTGGGCAGCGTCGACGGCACGGGTGTCCCCAGAAGCGGTACCGATACCCATCATGGCGGTACCGGCCTGCTTCATGATGGTCTTAACATCGGCGAAGTCCAGGTTGATAATACCCGGGACGGTGATGAGGTCGGTGATGCCCTGGGTGCCCTGCGAAAGGACGCCATCGGCAATCGCGAACGCCTCGAGCATCGTGGTCTTCTTCTCGGCGATGTCAAGCAGCTTGTCGTTAGGGATAACGATCATGGTGTCGACGCAATCGGAGAGGGTCTTGATACCCTCCTCGGCACTCTTCTTGCGCTTGCGACCCTCGAAGGTGAAGGGCTTGGTCACGACGGCGACGGTCAGCGCGCCGACCTCGTTCATCGCGATATCGGCAACGATGGGAGCGGCGCCGGTACCGGTACCACCGCCCTCGCCGCAGGTGATGAACACCATGTCGGCACCAGCGAGCGCCTCGGCGATATCGTCGCGGGATTCATCGGCAGCCTTGCGACCAACCTCGGGGTTGGCGCCGGCGCCCAGGCCGCGGGTAAGGTCGGTGCCGATGTGCACCTTGATATCGGCATCAGAGATCGCGAGTGCCTGAGCATCGGTGTTGATGGCAACAAACTCGACGCCGCGGATGCCCTCTTCGATCATTCGATTGACCGCGTTGGTACCGCCGCCGCCGACGCCGACCACCTTAATGACGGCAAGGTAGTTGTTGATCTCTGTCTCGTGCATGTCGGTCCTCCGAACAAAGGTTATAGCCATAGCATGGGTTGACCCCTGCGCACATTAACCTTTAGGTTGAAAGTAAATGCAAAGGTAAACCGTATTATGTTTGCACATTATGAACGTATCAGTCAAATAATTGACCGTGAAAACCAAACAAACCAGATAAACGGCGTGGTATGGCCCCTCAACAAAGCCATTTGGGATGCTAGGCGGTCGGTGCGTTCCTAAACGTGTAGTTGCCCGGAGAGCGCACATTGATATAGGTTACGCCCTCTACCTGCGAAAGTAACTTGGTCACGATGCGTTCTTTCTTGGCGATATCATCCGAATCGCCCAGCGACACCTCGACGCCATTGTCGAGATTTGCCGAGATGGCCTCAACGGAAGGCGTGGAAATATCCTTCACCTGGCCCAAGAACTCGCTCGAAAAACCGCGTGCGTAATCCAGGCCGGCCTTGACGGCCTTGGAGCTCACCGCCCGACCCGAAACCGGTGCGACATCGGCCGAGACGTCAGTCAACAGCACGGCGCCGTAGTGCTTGGCAAGCGCCAGGGCCGCATCGATGCCGGTCAGGGTGTTGGCACCCTCCCCCGATGTGATGACGTTCCCCTGGTCGTCCACCTCGACAGACGTCGACAGCGGAGCGATCCAGGTGTCATCGTCTCCGATCGCCCAGGCAAGGTCGTCGGAACTGATATACGCAATGGCGATAACTTTACGCTCCGTCGGCGTGATGATAAGCGTATGGGGAAACTGGCGCTGGATATCCACGCCCGAGACCCACGGGTTTTGCTTGAGGCCCTCGGTGATCTGATCGGGATCCACGTTAAAGAGCGACGTGTTCTCGGGAAGATTGATGAGTTGCATGGCGTCGTGCTTGGTCACATGCTCGCTACCATTAATCTGGATATCGGTTGCGGCAAACAGGCCAGAGTTGATGACGACGATGGCAATAATGGCAAGTACGGCCACGGCTGCCAGAATGCCGCCCGCGATCTTGCCCTTACCCTTAATAGCAGAAGCAGCGTCGGTCGTCTTGCTTGCCATGGCACCCAGCGATGACAGAGGACTGATGCCCTTTGTTGTCGAAGACGCCTTGGCGGCGGGTACCGATGTCAGTGAACGCGGCTTAGCACCAGCAAACGTACGACCGGCATGCGACGCACGAGCTCTCAGCGAAGGCCTGGTCGTCGCCATGGGTCGGGAGGTCTTGGTGCCCATCGCCGGCTTGGGCGTACCCGAAGGACACGGAGCCGGGCGACTCGTCTTTTTAGAAGCGGGGCGTCCTCCCAGCTGTGAGCCGACGACCGGGCGCTTGGCAGGACGAACGGGCCCAACAGACTTGGAGGGCATAGCGGACTTATGTTGAGGCTGGGCAGATGCGCCGGAACGCCCTCCGGCGCGGCGGAAGGTTGGCTTCGATGCTCTAGAAGCCGAGGAATTTAACTTCCGGTCTGAGCTCGATGCCATACGCCTCCCTCACCTTTCCGTGAACATGCCTGATAACCGCGGCCACGTCATCGGCCGAGGCGGTTCCGTTATTAACGATAAAATTAGCGTGTACGGGCGAAACTTCCGCACCGCCAACCGAAAAACCCTTTAATCCACAATCCTCAATCAACTTGCCCACGCTTGCGTCGGGCGGGTTGCGAAAAACCGATCCGCAGGATGCACGACCCATGGGCTGCGTGCGCTTGCGGCGCGTCAGGTACCGCTCCATGCGCTCGCGAATGTCGGCCTTGGGCGCGGCCTTGAGCTTAAGCACGCACTCGAGAATGATCTCGTTACGCGGCAGGCTGCACTCGCGATACCCCCAAGCGATCTCGGATCCTGCATAGTGCTTAATACCGGACGCCGGATCAAACGTGACCACGTCCTCGACAAGGGAGCCGATCCACTCGCTCCGCGTGCCTGCATTCATGGACACGGCGCCGCCGACCGAACCGGGAATACCGACCGCGAACTCAAGGCCCGAAAGACCACGCGACAAGGCGTCGTTGACCAAACGCGCGAACATCACGCCCGCACCAACGGTCAGCGTGCAGCCGTCCTCGGCAACAACCGTGCGCTGAAACTCACGTCCCAGCGAGATAACGGCGCCGCGATAACCGGCATCGGCAACTAACAGGTTGGACCCCTTGCCGATAATCACCCACGGCACCCGCTCGCGGTCAAGCACCGCCACGGCGCGACGCAGGGCATGGTAGCTATGGCACGTCACAAAGAGGTCGGCCTTGCCGCCGATACGATAGCTTGTATGGCGTGCAAGACGTTCGTCCTCGACCACATCCGTGTCGATCATGCCCGAAAGCGCCATGACGGCGTTAAACAGACCCATAGAGGTTAAGCGTCTTTCTTGGCAGTCAGATACTCGATGAACTCGGGGCCGACGGTCGTAACGTCGCCGGCACCCATGGTGAGCAGCAGGTCGCCCTCGCCCACGAGCTTCTCAAGCTCATGGTTGAGCTCAAGACGGCTGGAGCAGTACACGACCTCCTTGCCGGGGTGCTTGGCGCGAACGGTATCTGCGAGCATCTTTGAGGTAACGCCCGGAATCGGCATCTCGCCGGCCGAGAACACATCGATCAACAGCAGCTTATCGGCGTTGGCAAAGGCATCGGCAAAGTCATCGCACAGAGCCTGCAGGCGCGAATAGCGATGCGGTTGGAATACGACATCGACATGTTTGTAGCCCAGCGAAGAGGCGGCAGCGAGCGTCGCCTTGATCTCGGTGGGATGATGGCCGTAATCGTCAACCACCGTGATACCGTCGATATCGCCCACGTGGGTAAAGCGACGGCGGACGCCCTCAAAACTCGAAAGTGCCCGAGCGGCGGCATCGATATCGAGGCCTAGGACATGCGCGACGGTCAAGACGGCCGTGGCGTTGAGCATGTTGTGACGACCGGGGTTGCTCTTAATCTCGACAGCGTGCTCGGTGCCGTCCTCAAAGCGAACGATAAAGTCGCTCTGGATGCCCTTGACATCCGGATGTACGCAGACGATGTCGTTGTTCTCGGCAAAACCATAGGAAAGCACATGACGGCCCGTCGAC
>JAIJJM010000987.1 GCA_022728415.1 Collinsella sp.
CGCGCTGCCGAGGCCGAGCGCGAGCGCATCGCCGCCGAGAAGGCACGCGAGGAGGAGCGCCGCCAGTTCGCCGCCGCCCAGGCTGCCGAGGAGGCCGCCCGCGCCGAGGCCGAGGCCAAGAAGAAGGCCGAGCAGGAGCGCCTTGCCCGCGAGAAGGAGGAGGCTGCCCGCGAGGCCCAGCGCCGCGCCGTTCCCGCTTCCGACTCCGGTTCGCGCTTCCGTTCGCTGCTCGACCAGATCGCCGCGCAGGAGACCGTGCTCAAGGAGAAGAAGGACGCCGAGAACAAGGCCAAGGCCGAGCGTTCCTCCGAGCGCGGTAACCGTCGCGGCAATAACGACCGTCGCGGTGGCCGTCGCAATGACCGCAACGCCACCGATAACAATTCCGAGCGCAATGCCTCCGAGAGTCGTCCGCACAGCCATCGCACCAACGCCAGCAACAACATCGCTGCCGGCATGGACTTCCCCAACCCCGATAAGCAGGGCAAGGGCAAGAAGCGCAAGGGTGGTCACAACAACGAAGAGGACCACTACAGCCGCATGGCTCGCGAGGCCGAGGAGTACAGTCGCGAGAAGGTGCTCGAGGAGGCCCGCGCCGCCGTCGAGGAGGCCTCTCGCGAGTCCACCGGACGCCGCAAGAAGCGCAAGGAGAAGCGCGAGCGCGAGGCTGCAAAGGCTCAGGAAGAGCGTAAGATAGAAGAGGCATTGGCCCAGGGCGTGAACCCCGAGGAGCTCGATGCCATCAAGGTCTCCCAGGGCGTTACGGTCCAGGAGCTCGCCGAGGCGCTCGATGTTCCGGCTAACGACATCATCAAGCGCCTGTTCCTGCTGGGCACGCCGCTCACCATGACGCAGTCCATGTCCGACGACCTCGTCGAGCTCGTTGCCGACGACCTGGGCCGTCAGATCAAGATCATCACCCCCGAGGAGGAGAACACCTTCTCGTTCTACGACGATCCCGCCGACCTTAAGCCGCGCGCCCCGGTCGTCACCGTCATGGG
>JAIJJM010000988.1 GCA_022728415.1 Collinsella sp.
GCGGCAGAGCCGCAGACTGGAAGACGGGAAGTTTCGGCCCTTACGGATGCCCGGAAAACCTTAGCGTACGATTTTTTCCGAATTCTGCGGGCTCCCCAACAAGGTCAGGGTGGCTGATGAACCGGCAACACCAGCACAACGGCGAGCGTCGATGACATGGGCGCAACGGCTCAAGCGTGTTTTCAATATCGACATCGAGACCTGCAGCGGCTGCGGCGGCGCCATGAAAGTCATCGCCTGCATTGAAGACCCTATAGTGATCAAGCAGATCCTTGATCACCTGAAGCACAAAGCCGAAACCAGCGGGACCAGGGCGTTACCCGAAAGCCGGGCGCCACCGGCTGAGCTGCTCCTGGGTCTGTTTGACTGACGAGCCTGAAGGCCAACGATACCAATCAAAATGCTGCGTTCACAGCGCCGCGGCAGGGATCCGCCGTGCTGGTTGTCGGAAAAGGAGCCGCTAGTGGGAAAGAGGAGGGTAAATTTTCAGCGTTGCTGGCTCCCCGTCAGCCGGATTGGGTTGCATCGCAGGGGTGTCGAAAGAGTCAACTGCGGTCCAAAGCTGTTGGACTTGGGTGAAAAGGGCGTTTATTCTTCCTATACGTTGTCGGCAGCGGGCCAAAAAGGAATACGTCCATGCCCATCGAGGTGAAACCGGCTGTGAGCGCGGGTTCAAGCATATAGCCCGACAGGCGCGTATCCTTGCCGATCACGACACGATGGCGGTGGTCACCGCGACGAAAGACACGGCCAGCCGCCATGCCGACGCGCAAGGCGGTTTCCGCCGTCATCGCGCCTTCGTTGGCTTTGCCACGAATACCGTCTGTGCCGAAATATTTGCGCACCATAAGGTCGATTATCCTGTCGTCGGGTCGCCCTCAAAGGGGACATGCCTGCTGAACCGCGAATATAGAGAAATATCCCGAATGTGCAGTTAACGAATTCTTGCGGTTTCTTTCAGCGCCGCCAATACCGCCAGCCCGTCGCGCAAGGGGCGCGGC
>JAIJJM010000989.1 GCA_022728415.1 Collinsella sp.
CCGTAGGCCGCCGACGCCATCCTGCGCAGCGGTGTGGAAACCACGATGATCGGCCTTGACGTCACGCATCAGGCGGTGCTCACGCGGTGCGACATCGAGCGATGGCGGCGGCTGGGCACCGCGGCGGGTGATTTCCTGGCGGGCATGACGGATTTCTACATCGACGCGTATTCGGCGACGCAGCCCGAGCTGGAGGGGTGCGGCATGCACGATCCGCTTGCCGTGGCCGCGGCGCTCGACCCGACGCTGGTCACCACGCTGGGCATGAACCTGCAGGTCGACTTGGAGGGCGCGTATCGCGGCAGGACCATCGGCGACCGCACTCACGACCGGCTCACCGACTCGCACAAGACCACGCAGGTGGCCGTGCGCGTCGACATCGCGCGATTCAAGAGCCAGTTCCTTGACCGGATCACGGCGCTGGCCTCCCACTGATCACCGCGCGGCGCTTGACCATTCCCCTCCCTCTTCCCGCGAAAGTTCCATGTACATTGGTCGTGATGGGACTTTCGCGGGATGGCGGCGGAGCCGAGCCGAGGCGAGCCGGGTGAGGGGGGGCGGTCAGCGCAGGATGTCGACCGGCGTGGCGTTCTTGTTGCGCTCGATGATCGCGCAGATCTGCTCCGGGGTCTCCTGCGACACGTAGGCGCCGCCGCGAAGCGTGTACGACACGGTGCTCGGCGATACCCCCGCCGCCTTCGCCACGTCTTTCAGCGTTGCCATGCGTCACCGTCCCATCCATCATCGTGAGAGATCATCCATTTCCCCGGTGGTCGGTTGGAATCATCACCCCCGCTGCGCTGCCGCCCTCCTCATGCCGCCTTGGCCCGTCCTGTCGGCGGCGGTGCTGGAGGTGACGCGCACGGGGATGTCATGCATGATGCCGGTCGGTCACTGTTCTTCGCGCATGCTATCGGGCGTCGCTGGAAGGTCTGTGACGACGATGTCGGAAAATGGCGCTCTCAAAACTCGCAGATAGGGGGCGTTTTTCATGAAAAACG
>JAIJJM010000990.1 GCA_022728415.1 Collinsella sp.
CTTCAAGCCTATTCCTGATGAATTATATTCACCGATGATACCAGGAGCTGACCAAGAAATTCACGATATGTCATATGCCAAAGCTCGTGAATTATACGGTGAAAATCTGCCTAAAGTAGTACAAGACCGCTTAGAATTAGAATTAAATTCCATCATTGGTCATGGTTTTGCCGTACTTTATTTAATCGCTCATAAGCTCGTAAAAAAATCACTTGATGATGGCTATCTTGTTGGCTCTAGGGGTTCAGTTGGCTCTTCTTTTGTCGCTACTATGACAAATATAACAGAAGTAAATCCGCTACCACCACATTGGCGCTGTCCTCATTGTCGCCACAGCGAATTTATTGAAGATGGTACTTATGGTTGTGGTTTTGATATGCCAGATAAAGATTGCCCTCATTGCGGAACTAAAATGATTAAAGATGGTCATGATATACCATTTGCTGTATTCATGGGATTTGACGGCGATAAAGTTCCTGATATCGACTTGAATTTCTCTGGTGATTATCAACCAGTAGCTCATAAATACACTGAAGAATTATTCGGCAAAGATAATGTTTTCCGTGCAGGAACTATCGCCACTGTAGCTGACAAAACTGCTTATGGTTATGTAAAAAAATTCTTTGACGAAAAAGGCATTAAAAAGCGCGATGCTTATATCAACAGTCTTGTAAATGGTTGCACTGGCGTAAAACGCACCACAGGGCAACACCCTGGCGGTATCATGGTTATTCCTCGTAATATGGACGTACATCATTTCACGCCAATTCAAAGACCTGCTGACGATACTACGACAAATACGATAACTACACATTTTGATTACCACTCTATCAGTAGCCGTCTAGTAAAATTAGATATACTTGGGCACGATGATCCTACAGTAATAAAAATGCTCGAAAATATAACTCATCGCGACCCTAGAACTATTCCTTTTGATGACCCGGCTACTATGAGTATTTTTTCCTCTACAGAAGCCCTCGGTGTAACACCAGAAGAACTC
>JAIJJM010000073.1 GCA_022728415.1 Collinsella sp.
TGCATCCGATTCGACACGCCGTCCGCACCGATGCCGGCGTTAAGGGGCGCCCGTTTGCAACGGGTGAAATGCATGAGGAAGCGCATCGGTGGAATGTTCGCGACGAATGGCGCACCACGGAAAAACCGCGGTGGGAGGTCATGGCGGCTCGCTACTATTTTCGCTATCTCGCATGTTACGAAAGTCTTCAAGGAGTAAGCCATGACCACGCTCGCCATTGATATCGGAGGAACCAAGATCGCCGCCGCCGTCTGCGATGAAAATGACAGCATCATCCAGCGCTGGCGCGTCCCCACGCCGATGGACGCCGACGCCATCAACCAGCACATCGCCGAGGTGTACCGCGAGGCTGTGGCCGCCGGGCACACCGATATCGAGGCCGTCGGCATCTCCGCCGCCGGCAATGTGAGCGCGGATCGCAAGACGCTCACCTTCTCCGCCAACATTCCGGCATGGATCAACTACGATCTGTCCGAGCACGTCGGCGCGCTGATCGACCATGCCGTGCCGGTCATCGTCGAAAACGACGCCAACTGCGCCGGATGGGGCGAATTCGTGCACGGCGCCGGCCAGGGTAGCTCCAACATGGTCGCGCTGACCGTGGGCACCGGCCTCGGCGGTGCCATCGTGATCAACGGCCAGCTCTACCGCGGCTCCTTCGGCATGGCCGCCGAGCTCGGCCACCTGCCGATGGTCCCGGACGGCGACCACTGCGGCTGCGGCCTGCGCGGCTGCGCCGAACGTTACACTTCGGGAACCTCGCTGGAGAACTTCGCCAAGTCCGCCGTGCGCCGTCGTCCTCAGGACGCCAAGCGTCTTCTGGAACTGTGCGGCGGCGACATCACCAAACTGGAGGGACCGATGGTGTCCCAAGCCGCTCAGGAAGGTGACGTACTTGGCCTGTATGCGTTCGGCAAGATCGGCGAATGGCTGGGCCGCACCATGGCCGCCGTTTCCGCCGTGCTTGACCCGGACCTGTTCGTGATCGGCGGCGGCGTGGTGGCCGTGGGCGACATCCTGCTGGAGCCGGCCCGCTACAACTACCAGCGTTTCCTGGAAGGCAGCGCCTACCGCGGCCATGCCAAGATCGTCGCGGCCACTGCGGGCCAGGATGCCGGTCTGATCGGCGCGGCCAACCTGGCTCTGCGCTGACGATGTCGCTCCGGCAACGGGACGTTAGTCTAATGGTGAGTCATGGCCGGTGCCATGGCTCACTGCCGCGCTGATAGTGCGGTCGATGAGTTTCCGCTGCCTGACCATGGAATCGAATTCCGGGTTCTCAGCGATTTCCTCGTACTCGTGTTCGGTGGTCACGCCGGCGATTTCGGCGATAATCTCCTCATAGGACGTTTCGACGGTTCGATGCACGCCGGTGACGTGCCCCTGACGTATCACGACAATGCGGTCGGATACCGCGAACACATCCGGCAGATCGTGGCAGACCATCACCACGGACCGGCCTTCGGAGCGCAGTCTCTTGATATATGCGAGCACTTCCGCCGACTGCATCACCGACAGTGCGGCGGTCGGTTCGTCCAGCAGAATAAGCTGCGGGTCATTGAGCAGCGTGCGTGCTATGGCCACGGTCTGGCGCTGGCCGACGGATAAGGATGCGATAGGGGAGCCGACCCGAATCGCCGAGCTCAGGGTCTTCAGCACGGAACGGGCACGCGAGTTCATCGAATCGTCATCGCGTATGCCAATCTGATTGATCTCCTTGCCGAGGAACAGGTTCGAGGCCACGTCCAGGTTGTCGCAGAACTCCTGCCCCTGGAACACCGATGCGATGCCCATGCGGTCCGCCTCCCTGATCGAGGGAATGGTCACCTGTTCGCCGTTGAGATAGATATGGCCGAATCCCGGCTGCAGAAATCCCGCGATGACCTTGATCAGAGTGGACTTTCCTGCGCCGTTATCGCCCACGATGGCGACGACCTCCTGGCGTTGGATGGACAGATTCACCGATTTCAACGCCTCGACGAAGCCGAACTTCACACAGATGTCCTCCAGCCGCAGCAGAGGAGGTGTGCTCGAATTCCTCATGGTGTGTTCCTTCTTCTCACTCTTCTCCTGGTACCGGTCACTGGCTGACGTCATTGCGAACCGAGAACTCGATGGCGCATAATGCGCCGCCTAGCGCGCAGTTGTCGTTCGGGTGGGATGACACAAGTACATCGATGGGTGCCACGGCATCAGGGAACAGCATGCGCTGCAACGCTTCATTGAACGGTTGGATGAATACGTCGCCGGTCATGGCCAGCTTGCCGCCGAGCACAATGACCTCCGGATCCACGCTGATGCACAGATCAGCCGCCACCTGACCGATACGCACGGCCGTGTCGGCGATGATGCGACGGCAACCGGGGTCGCCTTCGTTGGCAAAGGACACCAGATCATCCAGCGTCATATTGCCGTGTGTGACGCTGAGCAACTGCACCAGCCTGTTTTCCGCCACGACGGTGTCAAGGCAGCCGCGGTTACCGCACGAACAGATGGCACCCAGCGGGTCGACCTGGATATGGCCGATTTCACCGGCCAGGCCGGTCACGCCATGCATGATTTCGCCGTTGATGACGATGCCTGCGCCAACCCCGTCGTTGGCTGAGATATATACGAAATTGCGTTTGCCTGCCGCCACGCCCATACGGGATTCGCCGTATGCCGCGAAATTCGCGTCATTATCGACGTATACGGGAACGTTGAACGCCGTGCGCAACGGGGCCGTGATATCGACGCCGTCCCATCCGGGCAGAATGCCGGGAATCGCTATGGTGTGGTCGCTGGTGGCCACCGGTGCGGCCACGGCCACGCCGATGCCGACCAGCTCGCTGGCTTCGGCGTCGATGCTGCTCAGGGTCTCATTGATGAGCAGCATGGCGCGTTCCAGCGTTGTGTCCGCCTTGTGGCCCAACGGCAGGGGGAGCGTGTGCTCAGCGATGATTGACTTCGAGAAGTCAACGATAGAAAGCGTAAGATGACGTCGCGCGATCCAAAGCCCGACGCCGAGGCCCTGATGCCGTGCAAGGGTCACCAGAGTGGCTCTGCGACCGTTGCGAACGGTGTTTTTGGTCTCCAGCTGGTCTTCGTCGACAAGCTGATGGACGAGCGTGGACACGGTCGCAGTGGACAGTCCTGTCACCTCTGCCAGTTCGACCTGTGTCATGGCGCCGAACTTGTGGATGCTGGCCAGCAAGTTGGCGCGGTTTGCCTCGCGAAGCGAGATCTGCGAACCGAAAAGCCTTGTTGCCATAAGAGTTCAGTGTAGTCGTTACCGGCATGAGGCACAGCGAGGCGCAGAGCGTGGATTTTTCGGCGTGTCGCCTTGTGATGCGCGAAAAATCGCCATTGCGTTCATTGGTTGAACATAAACGACGGGAAATTCGCTTTCTTGAGTTTGACAACTTAACTCAATACGGTATTCTATGAGATGAACCTGAGGTTATTCTCAGGTTCGGGCGACCAAGGAGGGTTCGCCATCCCCTCGAAGATGAAGGAGAACAAATGAAGTTCACTAAGAAGATCGTCGCCGTGGTGGCAGGCGTTGCCATGTGCGCGGGCCTCGCGGCCTGCGGTGGCAGCCGTAGCGGCCAGGCAACTGGCGGTGATGCCAAGATCGAAAAGGGCGCCACTATCGGCATTTCGATGCCGACCAAGTCCGAAGAGCGTTGGAACAAGGACGGCAACAACCTGAAGGCCAAGCTGGAGAAGGCCGGATACAAGGTCATCCTGTCCTTCGCCGACGATAAGCCGGCCCAGCAGAACGCTGACATCGAGAACATGGTCAACAACGACGCCAAGATCGTCGTGGTCGCTTCCAAGGACGGCACCGCAGTGGGCCCCGCCGTTGAGAAGGCCCGCGATGCAGGCGCCAAGGTCATCGCCTACGATCGACTGATCATGAACACCGACGCCGTCGACTACTACGCCACCTTCCAGCTGGAGCAGGTCGGCGTGCTCGAGGCCACGTGGCTCATTGACCAGCTCAAGCTTAAGGATGGCGCCACCGGCCCGTTCAATATCGAGCTGTTCACCGGTTCCCCGGATGACAACAACGCCAAGTACTTCTTCAAGGGCGCTTGGGATCTGCTGCAGCCGTACTTCGAGAAGGGCGTGCTCGTCTCCCCGTCCCAGCATGGTCAGGGTGGCGTGACCAAGGACTTCACCGTTGAGGATTGGCAGAAGATCTCCGTGATGAGCTGGAAGACCGAGCAGGCGCAGAAGGACATGGAATCCATCCTTGACTCCACCTACGCCCACGGCGAGAAGCTCGACGCGGTCCTCACTCCGTACGACGGCATCGCCCAGGGTGTGATCAACGCCATCGAATCCAAGCGTCCCGACATGAAGCCGGGCACCGACTCCTGGCCGTACATCACCGGTCAGGACGCCATGGAGATCGCAGTTGCCAACATCGCCAAGGATAAGCAGGGCGAGACCGTGTTCAAGGACGTGAACAAGCTGGCTGACGCCGTGTACGACATGGTCGTCGAGATCGCCGAGGGCAAGGAAGTCTCCGGCCTGAACGGCAAGTTCAACAACAACAACATCGACGTCCCGTCCAAGCTGCTTGACCCCCAGAACATCACCAAGGACAACCTCCAGGATCTGGTCACGGCCAACTACATCACCCAGGATCGCTTCGACGAGCTGACTAAGTAGTCCTCATCAGGCAATCCGTAAACAAACACAATGACATGCGGCGCATAGCCGATATGCGCCGCATGTCCATGAACACAGAACTGTGACGAGGAGTGATGACATGTCATCAAATGACACCATCTTGACGATGGAAAACATCACGAAGACGTTCGGTCCGGTCAAAGCCCTCACCGATGTGAATCTTTCCGTCGATCGCGGCGAGATCCACGCCATCTGCGGCGAGAACGGTGCAGGCAAATCGACCCTGATGAACGTGCTTTCGGGTGTGTACCCATACGGTAGCTATTCCGGCAAAATCACCTTTGATGGCAAGGAATGCAAATACCATACTATTAATGATTCCGAGGCCGACGGCATCGTAATCATTCATCAGGAACTGGCGTTGAGCCCGTTCCTGTCCATTGCGGAGAACATCTTCATCGGCAACGAGCAGGCCAAGGGTGGCGTGATCGACTGGGACAAGACCCGCGCCGAGGCGAAGAAGCTGCTCGATCGTGTGGGACTTCCCGAAGACCCGGATACCAGGGTTATGGACATCGGCGTCGGCAAGCAGCAGCTCGTCGAAATCGCCAAGGCATTGTCCAAGGACGTGAAGCTGCTCATCCTCGATGAGCCGACCGCTGCACTGAACGATGAGGATTCCGCCCACCTGCTTGACCTGGTTCGTCAGCTACGTGACGAGCAGGGCGTGACCAGCATCATCATCACTCATAAACTCAACGAGGTCGCCGCCATTGCCGACAATGTCACCATCATTCGAGACGGTTCGACCGTCGGTGTGATGTACGTGACGCCGGAGACGCCGCTCGACCAGGAAGAACTCATCCGCAAGATGGTGGGTCGTCCGCTGCACAACCTGTACCCGAACCACCCCTCCAATACCCCGGGCGAGGAATACCTGCGCGTCGAGGATTGGACCGTGCATCATCCGCTCGACGCGGAGCGCGTGATCGTAGACCATGCGAACATCAACGTGCACGCCGGCGAGATCGTCGGTCTGGCGGGTCTGATGGGTGCGGGTCGTACCGAAATGGCCATGTCCATCTTCGGCCACTCTTACGGTTCCAACATCTCCGGCAAGGTGTTCGTCAAGGGCAAGGAAGTCAAGATGCCCAACGTGCAGTCCGCGATTGACGCAGGTCTCGCCTACGCCACCGAGGATCGTAAGGGCAACGGTCTGAACCTGCTGCAGAACATCCGAGAGAACGCATCCCTGGCCTCCCTGACCAAGATCAGCAAGGGCGGGGTTGTGGACGACAACCTTGAGCGCAAGGAAGTCGAACAGTACCGCAAGGACTTCAACATCAAGTGTCATGACATCGATGTGAATGTCTCCACCCTCTCCGGTGGTAACCAGCAGAAAGTGCTGCTCGCCAAGTGGGTTATCTCGCAGCCGGACATCCTCATCCTCGATGAGCCGACCCGAGGCATCGACGTCGGCGCCAAGTATGAGATCTACGAAATCATCGATAAGCTTGCCGATGCAGGCAAGGCCGTCATCGTGATTTCCTCCGAGCTGCCTGAGCTCATCGGTATCTGCGACCGCATTTACACGGTGTCCTACGGTGTCGTCACCGACAATGTCGAGAAGAATGGATTTACCCAGGAATACCTGATGAAGGGTATGACCAAGGAAAGGGAGGTGGCAGCCTGATGAGCGCCGCAACTGCAACACCTGCAAAGAAAGAAGAAAAGACCGGCCTGCTGGCCACGGTCGCCAACAATGCCCGTCAATACGGTATTGTCGGCGCACTGCTGATCATCGTCGTGGCCTTCGAGATCCTGACCGGAGGTGTGCTGCTGAAGCCGAACTCCTTCGTGTCCCTGATCCAGCAGAACGCCTACGTGATCATCCTGGCCATTGGTATGGTGATGGTCATCATCGCCACCCACATCGACCTTTCGGTTGGTTCCTTGGTAGCCTTCATCGGTGGTGTGTGTGCACTGCTGATGGAACGCGCCGGAGTCAACTGGATGCTCGCCATCGTCATCGCTCTGGTCGTCGGCCTGATCGTCGGCGTCTGGCAGGGCTTCTGGGTCGCCGTCATCGGCATCCCGGGCTTCATTACCACTCTGGCCGGCATGTTGATCTTCCGTGGTCTCGCCACCGTGATCGTCGGCGAATCCGTGCCGATTACCTCCCTCGAATTCCGTGGCATTGCCCGTAACTACCTGCCCAACATCCTTGGCTGGTGGGGTCCGTTCGACGGTCTGACCATTGTGCTCGGCATCCTGTGCATTGTCGGCTTTGCCTGGAGCCAGCTGCGCAAGCGCGCCCGTGTGGCCAAGGTCGGCCTGGTGCCCGAGCCGATGAGCCTGACCGTCCTCAAGATTGTGCTTGTCGCGGTCGTCATCGCCTTCGTCACCTACCTGCTGGCTTCCTCCGGTAACGCTGATCAGGGTGGTACCCCGATCATGTTGGTGATCGTCGGTGTGCTGGTCTTCATCTACAACTTCATCCTGACCAAGACCGTGTTCGGTCGCCACGTGTACGCCGTTGGTGGCAACCGCAAGGCCGCCATCCTCTCCGGTATCAACACCCGCCGCGTGGACTTCCTGCTGTTCGTCCACATGGGCTTCCTGTCCGCAGTGGCCGCTGTCTGCATGCTTTCCCGTCTGGCTTCCGCAACTGCTCAGGCCGGTATGGAGTTCGAGATGGACGCCATCGCTGCCTGCTTCATCGGTGGCACGGCCGTCACCGGTGGTATTGGTACCATCCCGGGCGCTGTGATTGGTGCATTCGTGATGGGTGTTATCAACCAGGGTCTGTCGATTATGGGTGTTGACACCGCCGTGGTGAAGACCATCAAGGGCCTCGTGCTCCTGCTGGCCGTCGCCGTGGACATCATATCCAAGCGCAAGAAGAGCTGACCTTCCCCTTTCTCCTCCTCGATGTGGGATTCGTGCCGGTGCCGCTGGTGCGGATCCCACACTGTTATCTGCCGTCATTCTTGTAATCAAAGGACTTTTTCCGCCATGAAACTCACCGCGCGCTCCACCTCCCGTATGTATGCATTGACCTGCTTGGCCTGCGTTATCTGGCTCTGGCAGTCACTGGTCGAGGCCAATAACGATGGCTCGCTGTTCAATTGGGCCACTATTGTCTTCTCGCTGTGCTTGCTAGTGGTCATCGGATGGAGTGGTTGGAATGCCGTCACCGGGTGGAACGCCAAGGAGACTGAGGCCGCCACGGCGGGTGCCAAGGATGATGAGGGCAGCACTGATCGGTAACGTATATACGGCTGTTGTTGCCGGGAACATATAGGTCCCGGCAAACCTGCAGCGATATGTGCATTGCAAGCCAGGGATCCCCTGGCTTTTTTTTATGCCGAAACGGAACTCGACACGGGCGCGCAGGTCGTTGGGTTTGTCTAGAGCCTGCATATAGTTACTTATGGTAATGACTATTGGTAACTAATTGGAGGTTGGGCCAGCGATGTGCGATTCCCGAACCGATACCAAGACCGGCTTGCTTCCGGTGAATGAGGTGCGGAGCCTCCTGGATGTCTGCTGGAAGGCCAAGACCATCACCGAACTGATGCCGGCATTGCCGAAAGGTATGAAACCGCGCTATGTCCACGTGATCGACGCCGTCTGGCATATCAACGAACCGAATGGGCAAGATACCGGCACCGCGCGCGTGGGCGACGTCAGC
>JAIJJM010000074.1 GCA_022728415.1 Collinsella sp.
CTTTACCAACGCTTCGGGCGCGCCGCTGTACTGCCCCTTCCCGCTGTCCGTGGCTATTCCGGCCATGTTGATCCCGCATATGCTGGTTGCCGGCGTGGTCGAGGGCGTGGCGACGGCCGCCATCTACGGTTTCATTAAGAAGACGGCGCCGAGCATTATCGTCGGGCCCGAGGCCGTCGATGGCCAGCTTGCTGCCGAGGGCGCAACCGCCAAGAAGACCTCGCTGGTCCCCACGCTCATCTTGGTTGCCGTGCTTGTCGTGGCCACGCCGCTGGGCCTGCTGGCCACGGGTGACGCCTGGGGTGAGTGGGACGCCGAGGGCGCCGCGACCGCCGTTCAGGAGGCTGGCGACGACAGCCTGCAGGCTTCGGTCGGCCTCGATACCCCGACCTTTGCCGATGCCCTGCCCACGGGCGATTATCTGCAGGCCTATTCCGAGGAGCAGGGCCTTGGCTTTGCCGGCCAGGCTGCCATGTATATCCTTTCCGGCGTGATTGGCGTGGCGGTGCTCACCATCGCATTCCGTCTGATCTCGCTGACGGTAAAGGAAAACTGAGCGCATGCAGATGGTCGAGCTGCCTAGCTGGCTTGCGGTCGAGCAGCGATACGAGCCCGCGGGGGCTCGGCATCGTGTGATGCAAAAGAACGTCCTGCACCTGGCGAGCCTGCTTGAGCGGGTTCGCCTGGGCGGAGGCGCGCACGAGGGCGGGTCGATAATCGACCGCGCCCTTTCTTCCGTTTCGGCTCCGGTACGTTTGGTGGGGATGTTCGTCTGCGTTCTGTGCGTGTGTCTGACGCAAAGCCCGCTGTATCTGATGTTGATGGCGGCGATCGCGTTGGTGCTGGTCGCGGTGCGCCCCGCACGCGGGCTGCGCGCGACCTTTGTACCGGCGCTCGGCGCCACGGGGCTTGCGGTGGTTCTGGCGCTGCCTGCCCTGCTGCTGGGCGCGTCTGCCACGGGTGCCATGCTCAAGATTGCGCTCAAGACCTTCATTAATGTGTCGCTGGTGTTGGGTGTTTCGTGGACGCTTACCTGGAGCCGCATGTCGGCGGCGCTCAAAATGCTGCACCTGCCCGACGAGGTCATCTTTACGTTTGATATGGCGCTCAAGCATATTGAGGTGCTGGGCCGCACGGCGCATGATCTGTGCGAATCGGTCATGCTGCGCAGCGTGGGTCGTGCGCCTGCGGGTTTTTCGCGCACCGATTCGATCGCGGGTATCATGGGCATGACCTTTATCAAGGCGATGGGATGCAGTCACGCGATGGACGAGGCCATGCTGTGCCGCGGCTTTGCCGGCGTGTATCCGGCGCCTGCGCGGAGCGGCTTTGGCTGGCGCGACGCGGTTTATGCGGCTGCCGTGGCGCTGTTTGCGGTGCTGTGCGCTGTGCTGTAGTGCGGGCGGTCGGACCGTCGATATGAATAGGGAAGGGCGACGTTTTGGCAAACGATACAAATGGCACGATGGGCGTGTGCGGTGCTGCTAGCGCCGAGGCCACGCCGCTCATCGAGTTTCGCGACGTGGTGTTTTCCTATGCGGGGCATACGGTTGTCGATGGCGTGTCGCTGCAGGTCGATCGTGGGGAGCTCGTTGCCCTGCTCGGTCCCAACGGCTGCGGTAAGACGACGATTATGCGCCTTATTAACGGCCTTGAACTCGCGGATGCAGGGGCATACCTGTTTGACGGGCACGTGATCGATGCGGCGTTTCTAAAGGATTCCGCGGCCGCTCAGCGTTTTCATCAGCGCGTGGGCTTCGTGTTCCAGAATGCCGACGCCCAGCTGTTCTGCGCTACGGTGGGCGAGGAAGTTGCTTTTGGTCCCGCGCAGATGGGGCTGCCGGCAGACGAGCTCGAGCGCCGCGTGCGCGATGCCATGGGGCTGTTCCAGGTTGCCGACCTTGCCGACGCCTCTCCCTATCAGCTCTCGGGCGGGCAAAAGAAGCGCGTTGCGCTCGCTGCGGTGGTGTCGATGAACCCGGATATCTTGGTCCTCGACGAGCCTACCAATGGGCTCGATGAGGATTCATGCGACATCGTGGTCAACTTCTTGCTGGCCTACGTCGCGGCGGGTAAGACGGTCTTGATGAGCACACATCACCAGGATTTGGTGCGACGTTTGGGTGCCCGTGCAATCTATATCGATCGATATCACCATGTGGTCGAGGTGCCTTCGCCGTCGTATGGAACCGAAAGCGGTGCTACGGACTAGTTGCTGCGTAGAGCGTGCGTAGCCGCCCGCGCGGCTTTGCCGTGATGGTATAGTTATCCAGGTTTTTTATGGGGGTGGCTATGCCAAGCTGGAACATTCATATCGCTCAGACGGAGCGTTTGCTGGAGCGCACCGGTGCGCTTGCCAATAGCGTGCGCGACCGCAATGCCTTTTTGTTTGGCTGCGTGGTTCCGGATATCTTCGTGGGCTATATGGTCCCTGGCATCGCCGATCCCATCCCGTACCGCATTACGCACTTTGCCAAGCCTGAGCCTATCCCAAAGCCTCGTGAGCATGAGTTCTGGGATACCTATGTGGCACCGTTGCTTAAAAATTCGCCCACCGGTGCGCCGGCCGCGGCGACCTCGATTATCGAGGAACGCGAGCGATTGAACCGCGTGCACTATCCCCAGCGCTATAGGGATGCCGAGCCGGTTGTCGGTCCCGGCGCCTGTGAGTTCTCGCTTGCGTCCGAAGATGTGGCGCAGTCGCTGCTCGATTTAACGCTGGGCGTCTGGTCACATCTGGTGGCCGACACGGTATGGAACACGCGTGTGAACCAGTATCTGGAGGCGCACGGCGGTAAGCCGTGTGAGGAATTCCGCATTAAAAAGCAGGGCGACTTTGACTGGTTTGGCAAGACGCTGGGCATAGTTTCCATCCCGCGTGCGACCGATCGCCTGTATACCGCTGCGACGCGTTTTGGGCAGTATCCCATCCATAAGGAGTATGTTCTCAAGACCATCGGCGTCATGCACGAGATTGTACGCGAAAACCCCGGCGAGTCCGATCATCCGCCGTATCGCCTGCTAACCGAGGAGTTTTTCGATGCAACGTTTACCGAGGTCATCGAGTTGACTGAGGCTGGCTTTGTGGCCCGCGCCGCCGCTCCTGACGTCCCCGCAGTCCCCCTGATCGCTATCTGCTAGCCGGCTGGCTTAACGGTGAACATTTCATCCCAATTGACCAACAGCTCCCGTCGCAGGGCATCTTCGCTGGCGCGTTCCTGATCGGTCTTTGGGATGTAGGGGAGCCCCGCCTTTTTATGAATGAGCTCGGCGATGTTGTTAAAGCTCTTCGCGTCTTTGATTTGCTCATAGGTTATCTGGATAACGTCATAGCCCATGCTGGTGAGCGCGGTGGTGCGCTCGGCATCGGAGAGGTTTGCGGCTTCGCCATCGTGGGCGGAGCGGCCTTGGCATTCCAAGATGACGCCCATGCTGTCGGTGTTGCTCTCGATGAGGATATCGGCGTAGCAGCAGGTTTTGTCATACAGTGAGCGCGCGGCGTCGCTGAGTGGGATGCGCACGTTGTTGGTGATACCGATACCCAGTCCGCCCTCGTCGCGGGGGAGTGAGACGAGTATGGATGTTTGGACTTCGAAAGGTGAGGCGGTCTGCCCCGTCATGTGCTCGGCCGCCCAGCGCAGTTGTTTAACGCCGCGCAGGCCTGCGGCCTGCTTGGCGAACGCGGAGATATCCGCTGCGGAAAGAAGCGGCGTGCGCTTCCATAAATTGGTGTCATTGCCGTTGGTGTCGACAACGCGTTTCCAACCACAGTCAGGCGGAATGAACTTAAGCGAAATAGCTTCATCAAGTTGTTGTTGCGTTCGCTCACAGGGCCTAAACACTGCAAAGAAGCCACACATCTCGTAGCAAGCCATGAGTAGCTGGTTGCGTGAGACCTGCGTAGCAAGGCTGAGCAGTGTGAACTCCGGGGATGTGACATCAAACCCATGCTCAGTCTGCCTAAACGACCCGGGAGGCGGCTCTTGGGTTAGCAGACGGCTGTGAAATAGCTTTCCGTTCGCGCGCTGTTTTCTTTCGCCTACGAATCTCCAAACTGGTGTGCCGAGCAAGTCTTTAAATACTGTTTGTTTTGAGTAATGCACCAAGCGATGGTCATGGTCGGGCGGCAGGATTGCTGGATAGAGTCCCAGTATCTGGGGTGGGATGCGATAGTACTGAAAAGCCGTGGGTCCGCAAGCAAGAAATGACATAGCGATCCGATCGTTTGAGCGGTGATTGGGCTAGAAAAACTATCCGTTTCGGAAGTGCGGGGAAAAAGACAAATAGGTCAGGCACAAGCGGTATTTAAGCCAACTTTATCAGGGGTTTTATTGAAATAAAAGGGCTTGTGCTCGGGGGTAAGCAATTTTTCCCCGCACTTCCGAAAACACGGTCGATTCGGCTCTTGCTAAAACGATTTAGCAGCGTCGGGAAAGGTGTGGTTTCGCTATCGGGCGAACACTTTTAGCGCTAGGACTATATTTTGGGGCCTCGAAGGGCGGATTTCGCGCTTTTGGTAAAGAAATGAGTGCGTGTTTTGCCGGGTGCCGGCATTGACACAGAAAAAGGGCTCGGAAGGCATTGCCTTCCGAGCCCTTTACAATGCAAATCTGCTTGCAAGTACGACTTAGCGCACCTGAGCGACGTAAGCGACGTTGGTCGAGGAGACTTTGTCCTCGAGCTGGACGCTCATGCGGGGATCGCCGGCGGTGGCGACGGTCAGATCGCCGGTCTCGACGTAGCCGAGCTCCTTAGCGGTCTCGATCGCCTTGACGATCGTGCCATTGACGGTGCCCTGCGTGATGGCAGCCTGATGCGGGATAACGCCCCAGTACATGATCATCTGCTGGACGGCCCACTCGTGGCGGGAGAATGCGCAGATCGGCATGTTGGGACGGAAGTGCGAGATCAGGCGAGCGGTACGACCGGTGGTCGTCGGCACGGTGATGCACTTGGCGCCAACGGTGGTGGCCATGTTCACAGCGGACAGGCCCACAACGTTGTTAACGACACGGGTGCCGTGAGCATCAGCCGGAACCTCGAGCGGAGCGTGGGCCGGGAGGTACTTCTCGGTCTCGAGAGCAATGCAGGCCTGCATCTTAACAGCCTCGACCGGGTACTTACCGGCAGCGGACTCGCCAGAGAGCATAACGGCGTCGGTGCCGTCGTAGATGGCGTTAGCAACGTCGGCAACCTCGGCGCGCGTCGGGCGCGGGTTCTGCTGCATGGAGTCGAGCATCTGCGTGGCGGTGATGACGGGCTTGTAGGCCGCGTTGCACTTGGCGATGATCTCCTTCTGGATGTGGGGAACGAGCTCGGGCTTGATCTCGATGCCCAGGTCGCCACGGGCGACCATGATGCCGTCGGAAGCCTCGAGGATATCGTCGAAGTTCTCGACGCCCAGGGCGCACTCGATCTTCGGGAAGATCGTCACGTGCTCGCCACCGTTCTCACGGCAAAGCTCGCGGATGCCGCGGACGGACTCGCCGTCACGGATGAAGGAGGCGGCGATGTAGTCGATGTTCTCGGTCAGGCCGAAGAGGATGTCCTGACGATCGCGCTCGGTGATAGCGGGCAGCGAGATGTTGACGTTGGGCATGTTGACGCCCTTGCGCTCGCCGATCAGGCCGTCGTTCTTAACGACGCAGGTCATGTCCTGGCCGCTGACGGACTCGACCTCGAGGGCAACCAGGCCGTCATCGATCAGGATGAGGGAGCCCTTCTCGACCTCGGAGGGCAGAGCCAGGTAGTCGAGGGAGATGTGCTCAGCGGTGCCGTGGAAATCCTCGGTCGTGGGCTGAGCGGTGACGACGATCTTGTCGCCGGTCTTGACGGCAACCTTCTTGCCGTCGACCAAAAGGCCGGTGCGGACCTCGGGGCCCTTGGTGTCGAGCAGGATGCCGACGGGCATGCCGAGCTCCTTGGAAATACGGCGGACGCGCTCGATGCGATCGTGGTGCTCGTCGTAGGAGCCGTGCGAGAAGTTAAAACGGGCGACGTTCATGCCCGCCTTGATCATCTCGCGGATGGTCTCGTCGCTATCGCAGGCGGGACCCATGGTGCATACAATCTTGGTGCGCTTGTACATTCAGACCTCCATCTGACATCGTCTTGCGCTGATAGATAAACCATAAGAAATAAAACCGAGATGATTATAACGAAATGCCGACCGAATACCCCAAAAAATCGCCCGCATGCCGAATTAGAAGTTCATTTTTTGCAGGAAAACGGTATATGAAAAATCTTTATCAACCGTTCTAACCGCTGCTATCTGGGCGATATTTCAGTTTGACGATGCGCTGAAGAAAAAACGTTTTATCAATGTCGAACATCACACGGTCTGCACCGTTGCTTACAGTCCGTATTTCCAAATGGATTGTTTTGGCTAGACGCGCTGCTTTGGGGTACCATAGCTCCACTATCAACTGCCGCTCAGCACGGCAGCCTTGATGAGCCCTTGCCCTTCTCCTGGGAATTATGATCGGGCATCAATCTGCTGAGTGGCCCGAATCCCAGGAGGGGACTCTATATGCAAAAGGAATACCTGTCCGCCGCGGCGGAGGTGCTCAGCGACCAAGGTGTCGATGAGGACCTCGGCTTGAGCACCGGCGAGGCGTCATTGCGTCTTGCCAAGACAGGCCCTAACAAGCTTGAGGAAGCCGAGAAGACACCGCTGTGGAAGCGGTTCTTTGAGCAGATGGCAGACCCCATGGTCATCATGTTGATCGCGGCCGCGGTTATCAGCGCGCTCACGGGCATGGTCAAGGGCGAGCCCGATTTTGCCGACGTCGCCATCATCATGTTCGTCGTTATCGTCAACTCGGTGCTGGGCGTGGTCCAGGAGGCTAAAAGCGAGGAGGCCCTCGAGGCGCTGCAGGAGATGAGCGCAGCGCAGTCCAAGGTGCTGCGCGACGGCAAGCTCGTGCACCTGCCGAGCTCCGAGCTCGTGCCCGGCGACGTGATCATGCTCGAGGCTGGCGATTCCGTCCCGGCCGACTGCCGCGTCCTCGAGAGCGCCACGATGAAGATCGAGGAGGCCGCACTCACCGGCGAGTCCGTGCCGGTCGAGAAGCACGCCAACGTGATCGAGCTCGCCGCGGGCACCGACGACGTGCCGCTCGGCGACCGCAAGAACATGTGCTACATGGGTTCCACCGTGGTGTACGGCCGTGGTCGCGCCGTCGTGGTCGGCACCGGTATGGACACCGAGATGGGCAAGATTGCCGGCGCCCTGGCCGAGGCCAAGGAAGAGCTCACACCGCTGCAGGTGAAGCTTGCCGAGCTCAGCCGCATCCTCACCATTATGGTGCTCGTCATCTGCGTCGTGATCTTTGGCGTTGACATCCTCCGCCACGGTGTGGGCAACGTCCTTACCGACCCGACTGCCCTGCTCGACACCTTTATGGTTGCCGTCTCGCTCGCCGTCGCCGCCATCCCCGAGGGCCTGGTCGCCGTCGTGACCATCGTGCTTTCGCTCGGCGTGACCAAGATGGCCAAGCGCCAGGCGATCATCCGCAAGCTCTCTGCCGTCGAGACCCTTGGCTGCACACAGACCATTTGCTCCGACAAGACCGGTACCCTTACCCAGAACAAGATGACCGTCGTCAAGCACGAGCTCGCCGCGCCCAAGGAGAAGTTCCTAGCCGGCATGGCGCTGTGCTCCGATGCCCAGTGGGACGAGGAGCTGGGCGAGGCCGTGGGCGAGCCGACCGAGTGCGCACTCGTCAATGATGCCGGCAAGGCTGGTCTCACCGGCCTGACTGCCGAGCACCCGCGCGTGGGCGAGGCGCCGTTCGACTCGGGCCGTAAGATGATGTCCGTGGTCGTCGAGACCCTGGACGGCGAGTACGAGCAGTACACCAAGGGCGCGCCCGACGTGGTGATCGGCCTGTGCACCCACATCTATGACGGTGAGAAGGTCGTTCCGCTGACTGAGGAGCGCCGCGCCGAGCTCGTGGCAGCCAACAAGGCCATGGCCGACGAGGCCCTGCGCGTGCTGGCACTGGCGAACCGCACCTACGCCGAGGTTCCCGCCGACTGCAGCCCCGCTGCGCTCGAGCACGACCTGGTATTCTGCGGCCTGTCCGGCATGATCGACCCGGTCCGTCCCGAGGTGGCTGACGCTATCCGCGAGGCACACGACGCCGGTATCCGCACCGTCATGATCACGGGCGACCATATCGACACCGCCGTGGCCATCGCCAAGCAGCTGGGCATCGTCGCCGATCGCAGCCAGGCCATCACCGGTGCCGACCTCGATCGCATGAGCGACGAGGAGCTCGACGAGCGCATCGACTCGATCA
>JAIJJM010000075.1 GCA_022728415.1 Collinsella sp.
GCTTTAACACCGTGGGCTCCACCCGCTGGTGGACACGCGCCGACGGCAAGCAGTGCGCTGTCGAGGGCGGCGACTTTGGCTGGTCCGTCGACAGCGATGCGCTCGCCAAGCAGGTCGAGGACGCTATCAATAACAAGCAGACCGGCGATATCGAAATTTCGTACTCAAAGAAGGCCGACACGTTTACCGCCAAGGGCGAGCCCGATTGGAAGGCCTATATCGATGTCGATCTGTCCGAGCAACATGCACGTTATTACGACGAAAACGGCAATATCGTGTGGGAGGCCAACTTTATCTCGGGGCTGCCGGGCGAGGACGCCACCCCGGAGGGCGTCTGGCAGATCAACAGCAATGACGGCGCGAGCACGCTGATTGGCGCCAAGGACCCCAAAACGGGGAAACCCAAATACGAGAGCCCCGTGAGCTACTGGATGCCGTTTGAAGGCAACATGATCGGCTTCCACGACGCTACCTGGCAAAACGACAAGAGCTTCGACAACCCAGAGTCGTACAAGTGGTGTGGCAGCCACGGTTGCATCAACCTGCGCCTGGCCGACGCCAAAGCACTTCACGACTGCATCAAAGTCGGCCTGTGCGTGGTTGTCCACTCGTAGTGCAACGCGCGCAGTCATACAACGTGGAACTGCTGTGACCAATCTAACAGTTCCGAAAGAAACCGTCCTATGCGCCCGCCCCAACCGGTGGGCGTATATACTTATCGAAGTTCTTTCTATAAAGGAGACGCTATGCCAAATGTCCCCACGATCACCCCGGACCCGGATGATACCGAACGCGCGCCCGAAGGTGCCACCGAAACGATTCCTCTGATTACAAACGCGCATGCCGATTCGCAATACGACCGCCCGAGCGATATGGCCGAGATTTCCGATGAAGAGGCATACGCCAAGCTCAAGGCAAAACGTGCCGAGCGCCGACGCAAAAAGCTGATTCGCCGCGGTATTGCCGCCGGCGTCGTGGGTGCCATCGCGCTCATTGCCATTGTCGCAACCCTGCTTATCAATGCGCAGCCGCAGGGCGCCAGCGGGCCTGTGACCGATAAGGTGACTGAGGGCACGTTTACCACGACCGTCGAGGCGAAAGGCCAGCTCAAGCCTATTTCGTCCTCAGTGGTCTCGCCTTCTGTCGACGGCACGGTCGATTCGATCAACGTTCAGCCGGGCCAATCCGTCAACGAGGGCGACGTGCTTATGACCATTAAGAACGACGAGCTCGATCGCAACGTTGCCGAGGCGCAGCGTGCAGTTGCAGCCGCTCAGGAAGACCTCGCCAACGCGAAGAAAGCCGTCGCTGCCGCGCAGGCCACCCCAACGACGGACGTCGATGGAGCTTCCGCCGCAGCGGCGGGCGCCTCCGCTGCGTCCGCCGACACGAACACCGTATCGGCCGCACAGCGCAGCCTCGCATCAGCCCAGGCAAACCTCGATCAGGCGAACGCCAAGGCCGCCGGGCGCACGGTTACGGCGCCGAGCTCGGGCAGCATCGTGGAGCTCAACGCCAAGGTGGGCGCCACGGTAACAAGCGGCATGATCATGGGCGAAAGCGATACGAGCGGCGGCAAGCAGTGCATGCAGATCGCCGACCTGTCCAAGATGAAGGTGACCGTGCAGGTGGGCGAAAAGGACATCGCCAAAATCGCCGTTGGGCAGAGCGCCAACGTCACCTATCCTGCGTTTCCCGATATCGTGAGCCAGGGAACGGTCACAGCCATCGCCTCGGTGGCAAACTCCGACTCCACCAACGGCGGCGGCGGCAGCGTGACCTTTAACGTCGACATTTTGATTGAAGCACCCGACGCGCGCCTCAAGCCGGGCATGACCGCCGAGGTCTCGGTGGTGACCGAACAGCTCGATGACGTCGTGATGGTGCCGACCATGGCGCTCATGACCGAGGACGGCGAGCACTATTACGTCAATGTGGCAACTGACGGCGAGGGCAAACAGACCCGACGCGTAAAGGTGACCGTCGTGACGCAAAACGATAACGACGCCGTGGTCGGCAAAACGCAGGTCAAGCACGATGACCAGGGCAATGAAATAAACCCCAATGTACCAGTCACCAAGCTTCGCGATGGAGACATCCTCAAGATTGACAACGGCTCGGGCGTGTCGGCAGATGGCGGCAGCTCCGGAACAGGCATGACGGCCGACGGTGGCGACTCCGGCAGCATGTCTGCCGACGAGGGCATGTAATGCGTCCCGTCATCGACATCCGCAACGTGCATCGCATTTTTGAGAGCGAGGCCGGCTGCGCCCATATCCTGCATAACGTTAGCCTGGCAGTGAATCCCGGCGAGTTCGTGGCCATCACCGGCCCCTCGGGCTCGGGCAAGTCGACGCTCATGAACATCCTCGGCTGCCTTGATAAGCCAACCGCAGGCGACTACTACCTGCAAGGGCTCAACGTGGCCGAGCTCGACGATGACGAGCTCACCGAAGTCCGCGCCCTGAGCATCGGCTTTGTCTTTCAAAGCTTTAACTTGCTGCCGCGTCTATCGGTCATCGAAAACGTCATGCTGCCGCTGTCGTACACCAACGCGCCGCGGGCTCAACGTGAGATGCGCGCCGTCCATGCGCTGCAAGCCGTCACGCTGCCGGTCGACCACTGGGACCACCGCATCTCCGAGCTCTCGGGCGGACAGATGCAGAGAGTCGCCATCGCGCGCGCCCTCGTCAACGACCCGCCCATCATCCTAGCGGACGAGCCGACGGGAAACCTGGACTCCGCCACCGGAGCGCTCGTGATGGAGACCTTCCACAAACTCCAGGAACGCGGCAAGACCATCATACTCATCACGCACGACCCCGGCATCGCCGCCGAGGCCGACCGTGCCGTGACCATCCGCGACGGTCGCATCCACGACGGCGCGTATATTCCACATGCGCCGCAGACCTTGCGTGGCGCAGTCGATAGTCTGCCCATGATTTCCGCATCAGCCAACCCGACGAAAGGAGTGAGGGCATGAGTACGCGCGACCTTATCCGAGAAGCCCTTCACTCCCTCGAGGCCAATAAGGGACGAAGCCTGCTCACCATCCTGGGCATCGTCATTGGCATTGCCTCGGTCATCGCCATGACCTCGCTTATCGGCGGTATCCAAAACAGCCTGGTCAACAGCCTGGGTCTCAACGCCGCGCGTATGGTGCAGATTTATTCGTCGCAAGAGCTCACCGAGTCTGAAGTTGAGAAGCTTCGCAAGATGGTGCCACAAATTGAGCAGATCGGCATCGTGGACAGCGCCTATACCGAGTACAAGGCCGGTGACAAAAGCTATACCGTCATGGCACAGGGCGTCGATAGCGACATGCTCGAAGCGGTGGGCGCCAGCAAGCTCGTTGCGGGACGCACCTACACCCAGGCCGAGTCCCAATCTGGCGCACGCGTGGCACTCATCAGCCGTGGAGGCGCGGATCAGCTGTACGGCAACGAGCAGGAAGCGCTCGGCAAGACCATCAAGGTGTCGAACGGCGAGGTGCAGATTGTCGGCGTGATTGATGGCGGCAACGACTCCATGGGCTCGCTCACACTATACATGCCGCGCGAGACCATCTCGGGCCTCTTTGGCGACGAGAACCCCTCTTTCCCCAGCGTAACGGCGCTCGCCACCGAGGGCACGGACGTGGATGAGCTGTGCAAGACGATTGAATCCAAGGTGCGCGCGATGAAGGGCATCGCGAAGGATGATGAGTACGACAGTGTATCGGCAACCTCTATGAAAAGCGCCATCGATGCCCTCAATTCCTTTATGGGCGCGTTCTCGCTCATCATGGGTGCTGTCGCCAGTATCTCGCTGCTTGTCGGCGGTATCGGCATTATGAATATGATGCTCACCAACGTGACTGAGCGCATCCGAGAGATCGGTATTCGCCGTGCCCTGGGGGCCAGTCGTCGCGATATCACCGCACAGTTTTTGGCCGAGTCCTCGGCGCTGTGCGTCACCGGTGGCCTGCTGGGTATCCTGATTGGCTACCTGCTTGCCTGGGGTCTAGCGATGTTCGCCGCGGGCTCCGGCGTGCTTGGCGAGCTCGGTGCCAGCGGTACCATTACGCCGAGTTTTTCGATCGCCACGGTGCTGCTGGCCTTTGCGGTCTCCGTCGGCATCGGCGTCATCTTTGGCTTCTACCCCGCCCGCCGGGCAGCAAAACTCGACCCGGTCGAGTGCCTGCGCTACCAGTGACGCAATCCCTCTGAGTTGCGGTGAAATAGAGACCGTTTATGCCGTTAAAAGGCCTATTCAGTCCCCATTTCACCGCAATTTAGAGAGTGTCTGGGCATGACAATTCACCCCAAATCAAATTGGTTCGTTGAATAGACACAATAGATATTCTTGACGTGCATTTAATTCCACACATGGGTATTATTGTATGCAAAGCGCACGTGAAAGGAAATGCCTATGTCGCTTACACAGTCAGCTGAGCGCGTAGCACTCAACAAGCTCATCGATTATCTCGACGACAATCCGCAAGAAAATATCGAAAAAATCATGGACCTCGTGAACAAACTGGTCCCCGATCGCGTATTTCCCGTGCAGCGTGAGGCATTCACCAACGTCATCAAGAGTCGCGGCAATTGGTATGACCTGATCATGCGCGTTTTCAGTCTCAATCCCAAGATGCGAACCAAATTGCTCAAGGCGCTTATTGTCGACGGCAACCTGCTCGCTTGGCCGCAGCAGGAAAATAACCGTGAAAAGTACCAGTGCAACATTCCGTGGGCGATCCTGCTCGACCCCACGAGCGCCTGCAACCTGCATTGCACGGGCTGCTGGGCAGCCGAGTACGGCTATAAGCAAAATCTCTCGTATGAAGACATCGACTCTATCATCACGCAGGGCAAAGCACTCGGCACGCACATCTACATCTACACCGGTGGTGAGCCGCTCGTTCGCAAACACGACCTTATCAAGATCTGCGAAAAGCACCGGGATTGCGTGTTCCTCTGCTTTACCAACTCAACGCTTATCGACGAGGCGTTCTGCGACGACATGATCCGCGTAGGCAACTTTGTTCCGGCCATCAGTGCCGAGGGTAACGAGCACACCACCGATGCCCGCCGCGGCGAGGGGACCTACGCCAAGATCGAGCATGCGATGAAGCTCCTACGCGAGCGCAATCTACCGTTTGGTATTTCGACCTGTTGGACCAGCGCCAACGCCGACACGGTGGCGACCGAAGAGAATATCGATTGGATGATCGATGAGGGAGCACTCTTCTGCTGGTATTTCCACTTTATGCCGGTCGGTCGCAACGCTACCTCCCAGCTTATGCCCACGCCCGAGCAGCGCGAGCGCATGTATCGCTTCGTTCGCGAAATGCGTGAGAAAAAGCCACTCTTTACGCTCGATTTCCAAAATGACGGTGAGTTTGTCGGCGGTTGCATTGCCGGTGGCCGCCGCTATCTGCACATCAATGCGGCGGGCGACGTGGAGCCATGCGTGTTCATCCACTATTCCAACGCCAACATCCACAACGTGAGCCTACTTGACGCGCTGCGCTCTCCCCTCTTTATGAAGTACTACGAGGGCCAGCCGTTCAACGACAACTACCTCAAGCCCTGTCCTATGCTCGAGAACCCCGACGTGCTGCCCAAGATGGTGGCCGAGACCGGTGCTATGAGTACCGACCTGGTCGAGAAGGAATCACCCGAGCAATTGCGCGAAAAGACCCGAGCCGCAGCCGAGGCTTGGGCTCCCGTGGCAGACCGCATTTGGAACGATCAGAGCGATCCCCTCTACACCAAGCGTAACGATGACGAGACGCAGGGTATGGCCGATAGCGACATGCATAAGCTCGAACAGCAAGGCCGAAAGCTAAAGAGCAACTGCTAGTACCCCATATGTGACAAAACACAAAGGCGCGGGCGCCCCGTAATACCTTGGGCGCCCGCGCCTTCTTTGTCATATACATCCCCCTGAGTTGCGGTGAAATAGGGACTGAATTTGCTTTCTAACAGCAAAAACAGACACTATTTCACCGCAACTCATTGAGGGGCTGCTTGGGGACATACACCGAAAATAGGCCTAATCCAAGCGAGATTCAAGACTCGATAGTCCGTTCAACGTCAGATTGTTAGCGACCTCCGAGATACGCTCGATGGGCACCGAGCCATCGGAGAGCGCCCACGTGCGGTAAATGCCGATAATGCCCGAAAGTAAAAACGCCAGATAATAGTCGAACATCTCGTCCTTGAGGCCGTGGGGCAGCAAGTCGCGCTCGGTAATCTCGTGCTCGAGCGGCACGCGCAAACGCGTCATAAAATCGTCGAGTGGAATGTTTTCGATCAGCTGGCGATTGAGCACGAGATTATTGCAAAGTGCCTCGTTGATGGTCTTAAAAAACGTTGCCGCCGCTCCGAGGGCACGCTCATTCGTATCGCCGTCCATAGAAGCAAGCGTTTTCTCGACCGAGTCGACAATCGTCTCCACCACATTAACGGCGATGGCATCGAGCAGGCCGTCAACCGTACCGAAGTGTACGTAAAAGGTCTTACGGTCGACATTTGCCTCACGCGCGATGGCGCTCACCGTAATGTCGGCAAGCGGTTTATCCATCAACAGGCGCTCAAATGCAGAAAGGATGGCATTGCGGCTGCGAACGATACGGCGGTCGAGACGCGGTTTGCTGGTGGCCATGGAGGTATCCCTTCGGAATGTGAGCATTCATCAACAGATGAGAGTTAATCTACGTAAGAGGATTATCCCCCATCCGGCACAAAAATGCCCGGTGCCACGAAGAACGCACGACCAACTATTACGCCTTAGGGAGTTTCTTTTTGTTCAAAGCAGCCGGAGACACACGGATGCCGTCACCTGTCTGGCGCACATAGGCCTTATGCGCCGGTTTGGCGGCCCCAGAAGCCTTCTGAGCATGCTGATTGGGATCCACGGTAACCGCATTCACAGGATGAGGCTTTGCAGGGTTAGAGGACGTCTGAGGCGTTCGTCCGAGCTTGCGCATCACGCGATCCCAGCGTGCATGGATACTCTCGTTGTGAGCGCTCTTAAGGCCCAGCAGGGGCGCGGCCAGAATAGTCGGCGCGATAAACGTAATGAGACGCCACAGCAGATAACCGGCGGTCGACGCCGATCCAAAGAAATGACCTAGGAACAGCGCGAAACCGCCCTCGGCACCACCGGTGCCACCGGGCAGGGGAACAGCAGAGCTCAGGAGTTGAACGAAGGCGCTCGCGGCCATGACCGAGAAAAAATCGACTTCGTGGTGGCCAAAGGCAAGCATCAGGAAATACGGCACGAGGTAGAAAAACGCGAGCTGCAACATGGTGATGACCACCGTGAGCAACATAGACGAAAAGTGGCCGGCCGAAAGCTTGAATTTCTCGGAGAACGAGTAGATTTCGCCGTCGACAAACGTACGCCAGTCCTCGATCTTGGTGGCCGAGACACCCATTCGCTCGAGCCAATTGATGATGCAGTGCGCGACGCGCGTGACGGTCTTGGGCATGAGCGCGACGGCAAAGATGCCAAGCAGAATGCAGCAGTGACCGCCAAAGCTAAAGACGCACAGCAGTGTCATGTCACCATAGCGCTCGGCGAAAAACGGCATGCGGGCAAGCAGCAGAATAGCGCCCCAGGCAACGAGGCCAAACTGATACACGATAAAGCGCGTAAACTGCGTGGCACCGGCTTCGCCGACGTTTTGGCCTGCCTTGGTCAGGCGGTAGATCTGGGCAGGCGTGGAGCCCATCATCATGGGCGTCAGGTTGCCAAAGAAGATACCGCTCGCCTCGACCGAGATCAGGTCGCGAATGCCGACGGGCGAATTGGGATCGAGCCAGACGGCAATCGCATAGGCAACGATGCCAAAGAACAGGTACAGAAACATGCAAAAGCATGCAGCAACGAGCCACGGTGCTTGGACGCTCGACATGGCAGCCCAGAACTGTCCCATCTGACCGGTCGCAATCAGATAACCGATATAGCCAACCAGCACGACGCCGATAAAAATGGCACCGCGACGTGCACCCTTGTTGTCATCGCCGCCCGAGGCCTCAACCTCGACCTGGGGCTTAGATGTATGCTGAGAGGACTCCGTCATGAGGCTCCTTCTGACCGTCCAAATATCTTGCATATTGTACCCGCAAGGGCCAAAAGCAGAACGTACAGCTATGGGCCAAATGGGAATTGCAGATGATCTGCCCGAAAATAAAAACCCGAACTTCCAGAGGAAGTTCGGGTTTCAGATCCATGGTAGCCCGTACCAGATTCGAACTGGTGATCTCCGCCTTGAGAGGGCGGCGTCCTAAACCGCTAGACGAACGGGCCATA
>JAIJJM010000076.1 GCA_022728415.1 Collinsella sp.
GGCATCAGCGGGGTCCTCGCGCAGGGTGCGCAGGAACATGGTTGACATACGAAGGGTATTGGAAGTCATGTGTTCCAAGATATTCGCGTGAACCGACAATACAGGTGGCACGTCTCACTGCAAGACGACTCGTCGAAGCGCCAGATCAAAGCAACGTGGATCGCAATACCGCCACGCTCTCCCCAAGAAGCACAATGTCGCTTCCCAGTTGCGTACGCCGCACGGTGATTTTACCGAAAAACTCTTCATCGATTCGGGAATTCACTGCATAGCTGACGGCGGCAAGATAGACATCATCAATCACCTCGGGATCGCCGGATATGACGATATCGTCAATACCCGTCATCGCGATCGGCATGGACAACGTCTGGCCCAATACTCCACCAGCCTGGGTGAGGATTCGATCGCGCTCAGACGGTTCGGCATCCAAACGTTTGCGCAGCGACGGCAACGAGGTCATCGTCTCCAAACATCCCCGCTTGCCACAGCGGCATATCACGCCGTTGCTATCAACCACCACGTGACCTATCTCGCCTGCGGAAAACAACGTGCCCACCACCACTTGATCGTTGAGGACCATTCCCGCGCCGACGCCTTGCGCGATTTGAACGAACATCATATCCTCGCGGCCAACTCCATACTGATATTCACCCAACGCCGCGGCATTCGCATTGTTATCTACGCGCACGCCGACGCCTATTCGCTCTTCCAATCGAGCAGCGATCGGCACATTCTCCCAACCAAGGTTTGATGCTTTCAGTACCACGCCACTGCGATCGACAGTGCCTGGCGATGCCACGCCGACCCCAAGCAACGGGGCATTGAGCCCGTCTCGCAGCTCTTCGATCAGCTCGATAATCGGATCGATATCTAGCTGCTCTCCGTCATTCACCGGCAATTGGGCACGAGCTTGGATTTCACCTACCAGATTCGTCACCACACCGATTAATACCGTCGGACGAGAAACATCAATGGCAATGATCTGACGGGCATTGGGATCAAGATGCAGCAACACCGCAGGTTTGCCCGGCCCCGATATGATACGTCGCCCTTCTTCGTGAATCAGACCATCGTCAATCAGCGACGTGACGACTCCGGAAGCGGAGGATTTCGACAGTCCCGTTAGTTTCGCCACATCGGCGCGGCTCAGCCAATGATCGGGATACAGTAGGCGCAGTACGCTATTACGGTTACGGCGACGCACATCTTCCGGGCCGACACCTTTGATGTGTGACCGCGCTTCAATATGCCAATCCGGCGCATCCATGCCGCCGCTTCGAGTCGATTCCATCTTCAGTCCTTTCCGGATACCACCAACCATATCCGGATGCGTCGTACAGCCATCGCAGCACCCCATTCCAACACTGTTATTTAATGGCCCCGCTCACATCGCCACCACCGATCCGACTGCGAACCAACATGAAAAACACCACCACGGGAAGGGCGAACAGCACTGATGCCGCCATCTGCGCACCCACATCGATGCCGCTTGGCGTGGAGAACGAGGCGAGCCACACCGGAAGCGTGTACTTGGACTGGTCCTTCATGAAGGTGTAAGCCATCATGTATTCGTTCCACGAATGGATGAAGGCGAACACACAGGTGGACACGATGCCCGGCGCGGCAAGCGGAAACGTGATTCGCCACATGAGCTGCCATTCGTTCGCGCCTTCCACACGAGCCGATTCGAAAACCTCGCGAGGCATGCCGAGGAAGAATCCCCGAAGATTCCATATCGAGAACGGCAATATCATCGCCATGTAGGCCAAGATCAAACCTACGTAGGTGTTCAACATACCGAAACGGTTGAACACCACGAACTGCGGGATCATCATCGCGGCACCAGGAACCATCTGCACGGCCATGACCAGCACCATAATGAAACGCCTGCCGCGGAAGCGATACAGCGTCAACGCCGCACATGCGAGAAACGAAACGACAACCGACACCGCTACGACCGCCACTGTGACAATCAGGCTATTACGCAGATACACCATCAACGATTGCGATGCGACCGCCTCCCGAAAATGATATAAAGACGGATGCGCCGTGATAAATGTGGGAGATGATTCCAACACCGATTGGCCCGGCTTCAGCGCCGTAAGCACCATCCAATACACGGGAAACAACCATATCACGCTGAACAGGACAGCCCAGATCCGCACCATCATGCGCGATGCTTTACCACGTTTCATAGATCCTCCCCCAAGTGAAGCAGACGACGGATATACACTGCGGTCAAAGCCATCAGCAGCAACGTGGTCACCACGGAAATCGCCGACCCCTGACCGATATCGAAGCCAATGAACGCCTTTCGATAGGTGAACACGCCCACCGTGGCTGTCGCCGTCCCCGGTCCTCCTTGTGTCAACAACCAAATCTGGTTGAACACGTTGAAGTCCCAAATCACCGACAACACCGCGATCACTGACAGCTGAGGTTTCAGCAGAGGAACCGTGACCGACCAATATGCGCGGATAGGTCCGGCCCCGTCCAAGGACGCGGCCTCCAAATACGCGTGGTCCAGTTGCGTCTGCGCAGCGTAGACCGTCAATGCGATGTACGGCACCGCCTGCCATATCACCAGCAACCATATGCAGACGAACGCAAGACGGGGGTCGGCGGTCCACGAGAGATTACGCTCGTCGCCAAACACCCTCATCTGAGTAAGCACCCAACCGATCACGCCATATCCGGGCTGGAACATCCATGCGAATACCAAGGACGAAGCCACGTTGGGCATCGCCCATGCCACAATCAGAGAAAGCGAGACCAGCATCCGCATCGCCGGCCCCAACCGCGTCATCATCTGGGCGACGGCCATACCGATCAACATGCTGCCCACGACCAACGCGCCAGCGAACACCGCCGTACGTGCCAGCGAATGGATGAACCCAATGTCCGTGAACAGCCTCACGTATTGCGTCAGTCCCACCGGCTCAAATTCGCCGGTAAACAATGAACGTACATTGAAATTGGTAAACGAGGCAATCACCAACAAGACCAATGGCAAAACTATCAATGCAGCGATTATGACCAGCGCTGGCGCTGCCATAATCGCACTCATCATCCCGTAGGTCGAATTACGCTGTTTACGAATCACCTTGATTCGCTCCTCACATCTCATGACATACCTCCGCTGCGCATGAACACTTCGTCGGCATGGTCATCAAATGCCGCCGCAATGACGGGGATGCTTTTCCCGGACGCCACGTCGGCGAACAACTCCTTCAAGGATCCGTCCGCTTCGATGGTCGACCAGCCGGCTGCTGCAGGAGTCGCGCGGGACGCTTTCGCCGCCTGGAAGAATCCTCGTTGCGCATCGTCGAGCCCATCACCCGCCAAGAACTCATCGACCAGCTCCTTGCTATTGGGCAACCATCCATCGCGTCTTGCAATCCATTCGCGTTGTATATCGGAGCTGACGGCGATACGAACCCACTCGAGAGCAAGCGACTGATTGTTGCTACGGGCAGGTATGGCCAAATCCGAACCGGCCATTACGGTGGGTTGTGCGCCACCTTCATCGTCCGGCATGGGGAATGTTCCAATATCGTCCCGGGTCAGCGATGGGTTGATGGAGAGAATTTTGGCGATGGCGGCGGAATTCCATAGAAGCGCCGACGTCTTCTCCTGCGCGAACAACTGAGACATGTCGGGGTTCGCGGTTTCGGCAGAAACCGACGCAGCCGACGAATATTGCCGTTGGAACTTCCGCCAGGCTTGCAGACCTCTCTGCGATTGTTCCGACGCCATATCGCCGACCCATGTCGCACCGTTCCGAGATGCGACATCCCCTCCTGCGGCCCATACGAATTGCAGACCCGCGAACCAATTTTTCCCAGGCAGGTAGAAAGGGCAGAAATCTTCGTCATGCGCATGCGCGGCGACGGCATCAAGCGCCTTCTCGAGCTGTTCGAGATTCGAAGGAACCTCCGTGACACCAGCCTTCTGCCAGATTCGCTTGTTGTAGATCACTGCACGTGTCGCGCCGAATGCCGGAACCGCGTACAGCCGCCCATCCACCATTGCCGGATCTTTAAGGCCCGGTAGCCACGTTTGACCTTGGGACAGCTCGGATTGCTGGGTGCTCAAGTCCATTAGTCCGCCGTTCATGGCAAAATCCATGATTTTGGTGTTACCGATGTCCACCACATCAGGAGGATCAGCAGTGGCCAATGCGGTGGTGAGTTTGGTGGCGATGCCATCCCAAGGTTGCACTTGGACGTTCACCTTCACGCCGGTCTTACTTTCGAAGCGTCGATTGATCTCATCAATGGTCGACTGGCCGAAGTCATCTTTCATCACCCATACGGTCAACCCTCGGACGGCAGCATTCCCGGCCCGAGATTCCCCGACCGGAGCACCGATGGAGCATCCCGACAGACCTACCGCCGTCACCATCGTCAACGCTGCAACAACCAGACGTCGCATATATACGATCCGCCGCCATATCATCCTACGCCTACGCACATTCGCTCCTTTGCCTTTGAAACGTCCATCCTCCCACCATGAGGACTTCCTCGCCTATTTAGTATACATCAAGTACTTAATATATCGCACAGAAAAGCCTTTGTCCACCTCACCGCTAACCTAACCATCGGGATGCAACACACCGATAAAACTCAATATTTAAGCCAGTCTTTGCCCTCTTTTTCAAACGAGTTGTGCAACCGCGATAAAACGTGCATACTTGAATCGCTTCTTTTTTTTACCCAACAATTAGGAAGTAAAGCGAACTAATTAGATTCATAGTCGAGTCATGCGAGGTCACTTATGAACAACAACGCACTCATGAACTTTCTCGCCAATACCCTTGCCCCTTTCGGCGAGAAAGTCGCAAAACAACGACATCTCAAAGCCTTGCGCGAAGGCGTGCTCATGGCCATGCCTTTGGTGTTGATCGGCTCGATCTTCACCCTTATCGGCAGTTTCCCCATCGAAGCTTGGACCCAATGGCTCCACAGCATAGGCGAGATGGACGTTCTGCTGAACACCATGGCGAACAACACCTTCGGCCTGATTGGCCTGGCCACCAGTTTCGGCATCGCCTATCGCCTGGCGGAATCCTACGACACTGACGGCCCCTCCGCCGGAATCCTCGCATTGGGCAGCTTCCTCCTGGTTACCCCAGCCATCACCTCGAAGGACGGGGCGCAGGGCATTCCCTATGGTCTGATGGGAGGCAAGGGCCTGTTCACCGCAATCGTCGTGGCGTTCATTACCGCGGAGATATACCGCCAGTTCATTCAACGCAATTTCACCATCACGATGCCGGATAGTGTACCTGACGTGGTGGGACGTTCGTTCGCCGCACTCGTTCCTGGCGCAGTCATCATCATCCTGTTCGCTGCGGTCACCAAAATTCTTCAGATGTCCGGCATCGGCAGCCTTAACAATCTGCTTGCCACAATCGTCGGCACCCCTCTCGGCTTCATCGGCGCAACACTTCCCGGCACCTTCATCGCAGTGTTGCTTAACTCTATATTCTGGTTCTGCGGCGTCAACGGCGGTCAAGTGGTGGGCTCCGTCATGAACCCGATCTGGTTGCAACAGGCCGACGCCAACCGTCTGGCACTGCAAGCCGGGCAAGAGCTGCCGAACATCATCACCTCGCCCTTCATGGATCTGTTCGTCTATATCGGCGGCGGCGGCGCGACCATCGGCCTGGCCCTATGTCTGCTCTTCTTTTCCAAAAGCAAGGAATACAAGACACTCGGCAAAATCTCCGGCATTCCCGCACTGTTCAACATCAACACCGCCATCCTGTTCAGTTTCCCGACCGTACTCAACCCGATTATGCTCATCCCGTTCATCTGCACGCCGGTGATTAACGCCGTCGTCACTTACGGGGCCATGGCGACGGGTCTGGTGCCCTACACCACTGGAGTCGCCCTGCCTTGGACCACACCGCCGGTGCTCGGAGGGTTCCTCGCCTGCGGCGGCAGCTGGCAAGCGGCGGTGTTGCAAACCGTGCTCGTGCTCATCTCTTTCGCCATCTACTTCCCGTTCTTCAAGGCCTCGGACATGGCCCGGGCCAAGATCGAACAAGAGCCCACATCCCATATCGAAGACGCCGCCACGAAGGAGTAACACTCATGAACCCGACCACCACAGTCACCTTGAAAGTCGACGAACGCGCATCGAACGCCGCCATCTGCCACGATGAGTTCGCCCGTCTGCTACACGCCACATTCGGACTGGACTGCCTAGACAGCGCAACGGCGTGCGACCGTCCGAACGTCATATTGACCACCGATGGCACTCCGAGTGGGCCGAACGTGCATGATTCGTTTTCCATTACTTTGGACGAAGGCCATCTGGACATCCACGCCAACACTGATATCGCTCTGCTTATCGCCGTTTACCGATTCTTCCATGAGTTCGGTGTACGATACACGCGACCTGGCCGAGCCTGTGAGACCATCCCCTCGCTGGACGCATCCAACTTCCTTCAAGGCACGCTGTCGCTCCAGCAGACGGCCAGTCACGTCCACCGTGGGGTATGCATCGAAGGCGCAGACAGCGTCGACAATATTCTCGACTTCATCGACTGGATGCCCAAGATAGGCTTCAATGCGTTTTTCGTGCAGTTCGAGAATCCCTATTCGTTCCTCAAACGCTGGTATGAGCATGAATTCAATCCATACGCGGACACCGAGCCATTCGACAACGAGATCGCCCAACATATGAGCGACCGCGTCGATGCTGCCATGTCTGCCCGTGGCATCGTCCAACATCGCGTTGGTCACGGCTGGACAGGAGAAGTGCTGGGATATTCTTCGAAATATGGCTGGGAACGCGGCATTACCTTGCCCAAGGAAAAGCAACCACTCGTTGCATTAGTCAACGGCACACGCGATCTCATCGACGGAGCGCCTATCCTTACCAGTCTTGACTTCGCCAATCCAGCCGTCATCCCCAGTCTGACCGAACATGTCGTCGAATACGCGAAACGACATCCTAACGTGGACTGCCTTCACGTATGGCTCTCCGACGCGGACAACAACATCTGCGAATGCGAAGAATGCTCCAAAGAACGTATTTCCGACCAATACGTACGTTTTCTCAACCAGCTGGACCAACGCCTCAGTGAGGAAGGGCTGCCCACACGTATCTGCTTCCTGCTCTATCACGAGCTTTTGTTCCCGCCCGAACACGAACGTATCGCGAATCCCGAGCGATTTACCATGATGTTCGCCCCAATCACCCGTACATTCGAGAAAAGTTATGCGGACGTGGATTACGTTCATGGAGTGTCGGAGCCAAAACCTTATGTACGCAACCAGTATGTAATGCCGAACTCCCTAGAGGAGAATCTCTCCTACCTGTTCGCATGGAAAAAAGTATTCGACGGCGACAGCTTCGTCTACGACTATCCTTTGGGACGCGCGCATTACGGCGACTTCGGCTATATGAAGATTGCTCGTACAATCGCCCGCGACATCCAGTATCTCGACACATTGAGGCTCAACGGATACATCAGCTGCCAAGAGCTGCGCGTCGGCACACCCACATTCTTCCCGAACTATGTAATGGGGCACATGCTATGGGATTCGAGTCTGGATTACGACGAGCTCAAACGCGAATATTTCCAAACATCGTATGGCGAAGACTGGAACAGCGTCGTACGATATCTGGAGAGCCTATCCAAGTTCTCATCCTGCGACTATTTCAATGCAATCGGCGAACGTCACGATTCGTCAATGGTGCAACGATACGCGGCCATAGTCGATGAGGCGACGCGCTTCCTTCCCGCTATCGAGGAGCATGTCATGTCTTGTTCGGGCTCCGTGAAACATGAATGGCTGCTGCTCAGCCATCATCGCGAATACGTATTGCATATCGCCAGCGCACTCCACGACCTTGCAGCTGGGGATACCGAAGGAGCGCAACGCCATTGGCATGAGTTCCTTGACTTCATCCGACGCAACGAGCCACTTACGCAAGCGAACCTCGATGTCTATCGAGTGATTGAAGTCGCGAAGAACTACGCAGGTTTCAAACTCTGACCGCTTCCGACCACTTCAATACATCTCTGGGGCGGGGAAGTACTTGCAGCAGATCCTTCCCCGCCCCATATCCGTATACAGGTGGCAAACCGTTAGAACAGCGCCTCCTGGGCGAAGCCGTCGGCATCGTCGCCGAAGCCATCCGGCTCGACGGGTTCGAACGCCACGGCACCATCGGCGGCGAGCGCGTCGGAGGCCGAGGCCGAGGCTTCGCGCAGGTCGCCGTCGAGCACCACGGCATCGGGCGAGACGAGGAACATGCGTTCGTTGACGCCAGCCAAATACAG
>JAIJJM010000077.1 GCA_022728415.1 Collinsella sp.
GAGGCGGGGGAGAGCGGGGAGAACTATGTGCTTGCCCCCGATAATCTCGCCAAGTTCGCCGCCGACCTATGCAAGGAATACCAAAAATCTTGATACACAGAAAGCCATAGGACTTGTGGCCTTCTGGGAATTAGCAACCATACCCAAGGAGCTATTATGACTGACTTTGACACGCTTTTCGACGCGACCAACAATGAGAGCGGAATCATCGTATTCCCCGACAATGACGTGATTATCGGCAATTGGACGTATTCGGGGCATGGCGTCCCGCGACTCTCCCCGTTCGGTGACGCGCTCGTTTCCACCGGCACCATCGATAAGGCTGAGGATAAAGGCTTAATTAATATCAAGGCTTATCTCGCCGGACTGGATGGTTTCACCATTGTTTATGATCGGAATAATGATTACTCGCAGATCGAGGATAATGACATGGCGCGATTGTGGGAGATCGTCAACAATGACGAAACCCTACAGGTGCTTGCCCCAGTCGATTGGAACTAGCGTCGGCGTGTCCGATGCTAGCATGAAACCACTTCCCTAGTTTTAAGGGCTTCATTGAAAAGGCTTCGGCCATGCTTTATCCCAGCTTCACAACTGGGCTTTCACTTTTTTCAAGTGACTTCTATGTATGCGCACGGTTTTCGTGCGCTTGAAAACCACAAGCTAAAGGAGCGAACAATGACAATCGCAGTCAATGATTCCACCGGCGATGATATGACGGTGAATCTCGTAGGAGTGATGAATAGTTCAGACTTAAGCTATCTATCCATCTATGATTCAAACACTGGAAGTCCCGTATACTACTATCCCGACTTCGGTAAATGGCAGTGGCATGTGTCTTTAGCCGAAAAAGAGTCTGACGTAGCGGAACAAGTGAACAACATCTACGGTGAGGACGAGGCGGAATATGAGGCCGCAGCCGACAAACAACTTGAGCCTTATGGGCTGAAGCTGGGCGATTACGTGCCGGAATTACCTTTCACGGTGGACGGATACACCTATCCGGCATACAAGCTGGAAGAACTCTGATATGAACAATTCATGGCGGAATCGTTAAGACGATAACAGATAATCGATTATTTGTTATAGAATGGCGATACTGATAACTGATAACCATAAACGTGGGCCCGATTATACAAGAAAACCCGTGGAACACTCGGAATAGAGTCGTTCCACGGGTTTTTATATATTGAGACTGTTAGAAGCCGCCACTGCCTCTCAAGGAAGCACACTAGGGCGGCATTCTCATAAGCCAAGCGTAGTGGTCGCCAAACTGACCGCCACGGCCTTGACCACATCGAACGACGCACTGCCTACGGTGGCGGCTATCCTCTGCTTGGTTTTCGACCACAGGCTATCGGAACGTACCGCGTCCAGAAAATCGTTGCCATCCCAAGTCAGCGCCCTGACCGAAGCACGGATAGTGCTGCCATTCCATGTGCCGTTGATGTCCGATTCAACCAGTCCCGCGTCGCTCATGATCTTGAAATGGTAGACGATGAGTTGCATGGAGTGGGTTTCATCGACGAACACGCTCGCGTCAACCGGTTCCGTAGCGTCCGCGCACGTCTTCAATATCGTGCGCACCAAGTCCATGTCACGCTTCATCGCTCACCTGCCTAACCCGTTCCTGCACGTCTCTTAACTGTTTTTGCAAAGCTGGCGTGAATCCCGCCAAATACTGGGAGACGGTCGCCATATGCCATGTCAGATACACGAAGTACGCCTTGAAGCAGTAGATCATGTCTTGTTGTAGTTCCGTGCTGTGAAGGAACAGATCAGGCTGATAGTACACGATCTTAGCTAGTTCCGTTGTCTTGTCGTTCACGATTCTGAGCTGACTGGGTTGAATCTGCTGGCTCAAACGTCCTCCATGTTGATAATGAGCATTCTCATGAGATAATGAGCGTTCTCATGATTGGCCCTTGGCTTTTCTCGTATAGTATTCCTCGGCAGACAACAGTTCCAGAATCGGAGTCTGCTTACTGGCCTGCAACAATTCCTCCCATGTCATCCACGGGTGAAGACCCGCCAGTGTTCCGCACCAAGATGCTTGGTACAGTGCCTTGTCATCGGGTCCGAACAGCCAACTATCACTGTGGGGAGCATACCGTTTGATGATTCGTCCCCAACCGGTTTGTGACCCAAAACGTATGCGCGCCCAGCATTCGCCCGGCAGTATCGGTTCCACGATACTCGGACGCGGCTTCTTCTTAAGTGCGGGACGGGTGGCGTAGGCGAAATCATCCTCATAGACAACGAGAAACATGGAAGCCGGTTCCTTTTCGACTCCCAGCTTCCATGTGGCGGAAATGCCGACTCCGCCTCCCTCGACCTTAATCATAGAATGCCAATCAGTGCGGGACTTGAACCTGTATGTGTTCGTGCTGCCTTTGACGTGAATCAAATCGCCGGGCTTCAGGTCATCCCAGCCGACGCGAATCTTCTTGCTCACCTGTGGTCCTCCTTGCCGATATCGCTGAATCGTGTGTAAAGCCGGTCGTTCACGACATACGTGTTGTAATCATCCTGTTGGATGTACCACCAGCGGTTTTGATGGCCGGCCTTCAAATACTCCTCGCACGTGTGGTCGATAGTGTTGTCGGGGTTGACCTTCTGCCTGAACGACAATTCATCAACCACGTTGCTATCGGCCACGAGACCGGCTATCCGGTCGATACGCTCCGGCGTGAAATCGGGGGTGACCACGTACACGACACGTACCTTCTGACGGTCGAACCATTTGCGGGGCAATGCCAACGCCACGTCATCGGACAAGCTCGTGGGACGCATGTGATACACCACGCGGTTGAACCTGATCTGCTGCATGACCTGAGCCACGTTGCGTCCGCATTGGAAGTAGCTGGTGTGCATCTCGGTTTCCGTGAGCCAGTCTCCGGCCCTGTGTATCGCCTCCCGGTAGAAGGCGACACGTTTCGATGCTTCCGGCTCGCGCATGGGGAACAGGGGGTCTCCGCCGCCGCTGAAGCTCAGGAACCTCATGGGGTGGCGTTCGCTTTCACGGCTGATGGTCCGCAGCGTGGCCTGCATGTCGGTCACCGGCACGTTCAATCCGGTTTTCCTTACGATGCAGTAGGGGCATGTCCAATGACAGCCGAAATTCGTGATAACCGAATAATGTCCGTTCATTGTGTTTCTCCGATCAGTTGTTCCATTTCCGTCACGTTGTCCTGCTTGCGTTTCAACGCCCTGCAACGACATAGCCACTCGTGTTTACGCAGATAGACGTTGGTTATCCCATCGTTGTCCAACAGTTCGTTGCATGAGCAGACAAGCTGGGGAATATCCGACTCCAAGTCCGGTTGCACGGTGGGGTTCTCCCCGCAGACAGGGCATTCTGGAACCGGCTCGTCAACCATTGTCCTCAACAGTCTGCAACCGGTATTCCACTTCTGAACTTCCCCGTCATTAAACGGTACAAACGAGAAGATGCTCGCGGCATGATTGCACCACTCCGAGAGCAGCCACACGGAGTTTTCCATACAGTGGTAGCGGTTAATGGTGGTGTCGCATACATACTTCGGTTTGGGTATGCACCCGCAGATAGGGCATGGTACCAATACCGGTGGCTCAGGTTCCAGCTCCTTCAAGTGCAGCAGTCGTTTCAGCCAGTTCATGCGTTCCTCGATCCCATCGACTCATTGAACGCCTCCTGGAACGCATGGACACCGGCTTTAACGGCCTTTTCGATGGAACCGTTGGGCGGCGGCGTCACGGTCACGTGCGCGCGTGGTCGCAGGTCGTCGCCTATTAACACGCTGTCCGGTTCCAGTTCGCCCACCACCGGGACTTCCACGGTGAACGTGGCTAATTGAATCGCCTTGGAATACAAGCCCAATTCCACTTCCGTGGTACCAAGATTGATGCTCATTGGGTAATCTCCTTGTGTTCGAGGAACTTATTGACGAAGAACGTCTGACCCTTGCCCGTGACTTTCGGCGTCTTGCTGATGGTCGTATGACCGTCCGAATGAACCACGGTGGTCTCCTTGATCTCGAACAAGCCCAATTCCATAGATTTCTGCGTGGGCATGTTGCGAGAGCTGCCGGTTTTCATCAGCCATCCGTTGTCCCTCAGCCACGCGAACAAGCGAGTGCCGCCAATATCCACGCCATTGCCTTTCAGGACTTTCGCCAAGTCGCCCACAAGGATGCTGGTCTTCGAGGTTTCCACAGCGTCAGCGAACAATGCCTTGGGACGCATCCGTTCGACCTATGCTTGGGCCTTCTCCTTTTCCGCCCGCTCCTGTTTGATTTGTGTGGCAAGTCGGATAAGGAAGTCGGGTTCGGTGACTGCCTTTTCCAAAGTCGATTCGGTCATGTACGCACCATGCCTGCGAATCGATGGCAGCACCTCATGCGTCACCCAGCGTTTGAACTCGCGAGCCTCGGGCTTGCGGCTGCGTAACACGAGGGAGTACAAGCCGGACTCGGACACGAAAACGGGTGCCTTGCCGCCGTTCTGAGCAATATCCGTACTACGGATATTGGTGATTTCACCGGCATCGAGGTATTCCCGAATATGGTTGGTGGCCGTACCGAGAATGGCGCATACGTCCGCTCCAAGGAACCACGGGTTGCCGTGTTCATCGGTTAGGACACGCACCTGAATGCCGTTGAAGTCAAATGGTTGAATCTGATTGCTCACTTGTCGTCTCCTTCCTTGGATTGGTTTTGCGAAACCTGCATGATCTCCCACACGTCCGCGTCCTCCGACAAGCCGGACGCGAGACGGTAGAAATCACTGAACCGGTAAAGCGTATTGCTGTACGCATCCTCGCCCTGCTGGGGCAACTGGCCTCGATGTATCCAACTACGCAAAGTGCTGCGGTTCACGCGCATTCCGCACGCCTTGATGATGTCCAACAGTTCGCCACGGGTTCTCACCGCCTCCGATTGGAGGAGACGTTTCACCCGTTCCGCCCTGATGAGGGCGACCGGCATACTGAACCCGCATTTCGGGCATTTCGCCGTCTCCGCGTCCGCGTAGCAGGAGAGCTGGCCCAAGCACTTGTCGGCGGGGCATGGCCCGTACAATACGGTTTCCCCGTCATCGTCCGTGAGAAAACGACGCAGCTTGCGTGTCAGACTGTGAACCAGTTCCGCGTACACGGGGGTGCTGGAATGCTCCATGAGTTTCGGATGATTGGCGATACGGTGAACCATGTCCGACAGTGGCGTGGACTCGGGCAGATTGATTTTCAGACTGCGCATCCACTCGTACAACGTGCCTTGCAACCCCGGATAACCGTGGTCATCGTCCGCGTACAGCAGATCATGCAGGGCTTCGCGCAACGGTGCGGGAGCGGTGCCGGATTGACCGCCGCCACCGTTCTTGTGCCCGTAGGCGCGGTTGATGCGATACTCGCACAGGTCGGGCAGACTGCGGTCCAACCATCGCAGGTCGCCGGTCAACTGGCTGGCGTGCTTGTCGCACAGGAGATTCAGATTCGGTTCGACGCCATGTCCGATAAGCGGTGACGGCGCGTCGGTGACGATATCCCGCCAGCAACCGTGGTAGCGGCAGAGCCTCGTGTTTTCAGGGGAAAAAGACAAACTGACCTAGACCTTCACTCATTAAGAGCTTCGGACGTGTCAGCAAGACCAATAATGCACGGGCGTCTCTAGTTTTCCAAATGTGGTTCGGCGTGTCGCGGCAGTATGTCACCCAACCCCAAGTCGCCCGCGCCGAGGAAATGCCGTACCGGTGTACGCCGCTTCGGCTTCGCCGGCTCCAACTCCAACGGGTTGCGACTCGAGGCCGTGATTCGAGCCGCCTCCTCGGGTTGACGGCCCAACATGCGTTGACGCCGGTACAGCCACGCCGCGTCACCCTCCAAGCCCCGCGCATCGCACTCACGCGCGATCTCCGCCTCCGAGGGCTTCGCCTTATTGCGCAATTGGCGAATCATCGCGTTCACATCGCCAGAGCCCATCCAACGGCCTGAATCGTTGTCGGCGTAGAAGCGTTTAACGGCCTCCATGCACTCGGCCAATGTCACGTCCGCGCGAAGCTCCTCGTGGAACGATTCGACCGAGAGCTTGTCCAATCGTGCGTTGCCATGATGGGTGTTGATTTTCGCCATCACCAAGGCGGCTTCCTGCAAAGTGAGACTCATTCGATTCCTTCGATTTGTAGATCATCTTGCGTGGGCTGTTGTCCGAGGTCGTGAATGAAACCAGCGTTATACATCGCGTTGCTCGTGACTGGCGGCAGCTCCGCCCGCCTAGGCGGCTTGGGTTTGTTCTTCCAGCCCCCATCGCGCAGCCAACGTGCGGCTTGCGGAATGAACTGCGGCTCGGTACCGGAATTAGCCAGCATTTGCGCGCCGGCTATGAGGGCCGTGAGCGATGGCCGGTCTTGTCGCCTGTGCCTGACTTTTCTGAAAACCCTGATGGCGGCTTCCTCGTAGTCATGATTCGGATAGACCTCCCAGAACTGTTTGAACTCGGCATCGGCCTCAACGTGAATCTCGTCGGCCTGTATGTTTTCTTCGCCGTCCCCCTCCTGGGGGACTACAGGGGGTATATCTGTTCCTCTGTTCCTCTGTTCCTCTGTTCCTCTGTTCCGGGCGGAAGTTTTCGGAAGATTACCGCAATTTTCCGCAATCTTCAGCAAGGGCCTGGAATCGGCATCAGGACGCGGAAAACGAGGTTTCATCGGGTGGCTGATTTGCTGGTGCTTGTCCCAATTCGTTAAATAGACAAGATTAACGTCTTTGCCTGATATTTTGGCGGTGTAAATCTGCACCATACCCCGCTCGAAAAGGCTTCCGAAAACTTCCGTAATTTTCTGTAAAGTTCCGTAAGCGTCGCTGGCGAGGTGCGAAGCGAACACGTCGGCGGCGAAATCGACAACATTGTATTTGCCCACTCCGTTGTCATCGACGTAGTTCATCAGCCCAATGAACATCAACTGGCCGAAATCGTCAAGGCTGGTGAAGTCATCGCTGCGCCAAATATCAGGCTTGATTGATCTTATTCTCATTTCGTTGCTCCTATCAGCCAGTACGTGTAATCGGGGAACACCATTTGCATGAACGTCCAGCAGACGCCATACGTTGCGGAAGCCGCTATCAATCCAAAGGAGAAAGCAATGATTATCATCACGTCGGCGACTTCATCGAATAGGGATATGCCCCATTTCCTGAATAGGTAGCGGAACACCTGTATCCCGATGATGAAGAGCACGACCAGTTCGATGAAATGCGCCAGACCCACCGGACTCATTCCGTCTCCTTCAACAGTTGACGTAGTGAGTGGATGGCATTCTCATCATGGGCTTCGGCCATACTGTCCCAGAAATCATGTTCCACGCCGATAGTCGCATTGGCTTTCAGGTGAATCAGAGTCACCCAATCGTAGGGGGAGCGGATGTAGTCGGTTAGACAACTGTCTGCGTGCCAAGGGTATGCGGCGAAGCTCTCTCCGTTGGCTTTCGCTCTCTGTGCGTACCATAGGGCCTTCTGTAAGTCCTCCTTGGGATGCCCCTTGTCCTTGTGGCGCCACACGTATTTGATCATGTTGCCCACGTTGAAACTGTATTGTTCGGCCAATAGGATGCATTCGAACGGGCCGTTCTCGTAATAGTCCGGGTTCACTGCATCTGCCATGATCGTCTCCTTAACGTCTTGATGAAGTTGTGGCGGCTTCGCCAGTCCGATGGCGTGCCGCTCGTCGCCGTGAGCAGCACGCCGTTGTCGTAGACTTTCCAGTGGCCGGTCGTGGCCCTGACCACCGTGTATCCGTGTGAGGCTATCCAGTGCATGAGTTTCCGGTCGTCCCCCCGCGCGGTCATGCTTTGAGCCTCATCTTCAACGCGAGACCGTTTTCATGCACGCTGCCCTTATCGAAGCCCATGAAACCGTTGAATAGTTCGTATTCGAGCAATACGGTGTCCACGCGGAACTCGTCGTACTGATGGTTTTTGATGCGTTCCATGACAAGCCTCATCGATGCGACGGTATCCCTGCGGTCGGCCTGTATGGGAATGAGATACGGCCAAAGATTCCATTCGCCCGGATGATCGTTCAGCCAACGGGCGAAATCAACGAGTTTCCTATCTTCCATCATTTCCCCTTAGGAGCGTTCCCTCACGATATAGTCCGGGTGTTCCCGGCAATAGTCGTATATCAGTTTCAACCATGCGATGGCGCTGTCCACGCTGCCCCAATAGTTCGGCGGATTGTATTTGCCGCGCAAAACATACAATGGTTCCAAGTAGATGTCTTTCAACGCCTTGTCGATACGGGCTGCGGCCTCCCCGG
>JAIJJM010000078.1 GCA_022728415.1 Collinsella sp.
GTTCCGGTCGGCGACGGGCAGAAGCGAACACGAACGTTCTTGGGCAGTTCGGGTTTGGTGTTTTCAGCATCAGTCATAGTCCCCTATTGTGCCGCGCGCATCGGACGCGACGGCGTTCCGTGGCGAACCGCCAGTATCGCAACCCCAGCGGAGTCGTCGCGCTTTCATTGAGACAACGCGACCGGTGTGTGAACCTGCGCACTTGGTATCGTTGGGGGTTATACTTTACGATTTTAAAGAAGGCATGACATGACGAATAGCGGCGCGCAGCGCGCGGAATTGCATAAGGCGATTTGGAATATCGCCAATGTGCTGCGTGGCTCGGTGGATGGTTGGGACTTCAAGCAGTATGTGTTGGGGTTCCTGTTCTACAGGTTCATCTCCGAAGACATCACCTCTTACCTCAACGGGTACGAGCACCAGGCCGGCGATGTGGATTTCGACTACGCCAAGCTGGACGATGCCACGGCCGAGCAGGTGCGCAAGTCGATGGTGGAGGAAAAGGGCTATTTCATCCTCCCGTCCGATTTGTTCGCCAACGTGCGCAACCGTGCAGATGGGGACGAGAATCTGAACGAGACGCTGCAGCGGGTGTTCAAGAATATCGAGGGTTCAGCCATCGGCTCCCGCTCGGAATCCAGTCTGCGCGGCCTGTTCGACGATTTGGACCTGAACAGCCGCAAGCTCGGCGATACCGTGGTGGAACGTAACGCTAAATTGGTGAAGGTGCTCAACGCCATCGGTAATCTGGACTTGGGCACGGAGAGCTTTGCGGACAACACAATTGATGCGTTCGGTGATGCGTATGAGTATCTGATGACCATGTACGCGGCGAATGCCGGCAAGTCCGGTGGCGAGTTCTTCACACCGCAGGAGGTCAGCGAGCTGCTGACCCGCATCGCCACCCACGGCAAGAGCGAAGTGAACAAGGTCTATGACCCGGCATGCGGTTCTGGATCCCTGCTGCTGCAATCCATCAAAGTGTTGGGCAAGGATAAGGTCAGACAGGGCTTCTTCGGCCAAGAGAAGAATCTGACCACATACAACCTGTGCCGCATCAACATGTTCCTGCACGATGTGAATTATGACCATTTCAACATTGCCTACGGTGACACGTTGATCAATCCCCAGCACTGGGATGACGAACCGTTCGAGGTAATCGTGTCCAACCCACCCTACTCCACCAAGTGGGAGGGCGACGACAACCCCACGCTCATCAACGATCCGCGATTCTCCCCGGCTGGCGTGCTTGCGCCGAAGTCGAAGGCCGATCTGGCGTTCACCATGCACATGCTCTCCTGGCTGGCGGCTGACGGCACCGCGGCCATCGTCGAGTTTCCCGGTGTGCTCTACCGCGGCGGCAAGGAACAGAAAATCCGCAAATACCTGCTGGAGAAAAACTTCATCGACGCAGTGATTCAACTGCCACCGAACCTGTTCTTCGGCACTTCCATCGCCACCTGCATCATCGTGCTCAGGAAATCGAAGAACGACGACAGCGTGCTGTTCATCGACGCGTCGGAACGGTTTGTACACGTCGGCAACCAAAACCAACTTTCACCCGACGACATCGCCGCCATCATGGACGCCTATGTAAAACGCGAACCCGTTGAGCATTTCTCCGCCGTCGCCTCGCTTGAAGACATCCGTAAGAACGATTACGTGTTGTCGGTCAGCAGCTACGTGCAACCCAAAGACACGAGAGAGAAGATCGACATCGCCGCACTCAACCGGCAGATCTCCGACATCGTGGCACGAGAGAACGAACTCCGCACCCAGATCGACGCCATCATCGCGGATTTGGAGAGCTGAAATGGTTGAAGCGTTTCAGGCACAGGGCTATTTTGGTAGGACACAGTATCTTCCCGAAATCCCTGTGGCATGCAGTCAAGAGTTCGACTTCTATCGCTGCGTTGAATTCAGTCACTCGATGTACGGGAAAACAGTTAGCGAATTGCATGCGGGGAATCTGAGATTGCCTTCCGGTGGGCGCTATAGTAGCGTATTCGGCAATCAGCGCTTGTCTTATTGGTCGAGCAGTGCGGAAACAGCAAAAGCTGAAATTAGAAAACACGGCGCTTCGTCTGATGTGATTCTGTTCAAAGCGTACGATGATGCGACCAGCACATGGCCTACCTTGATGGATCAAGAACCATTGGTTCTTGTGGATGCTCGTAATCTCGAGATACAAGCGATAATCGACAAGGTCGATAACGCTGCGCCGCTAAACAAAGCTGAATTGGAATTGCTTAGGATGATCAAGGCCCAGGATCCTGATTGTCTTGTCTATAAGTCCCATGCCCGCGCCGGTGGGGAGAATTACCTTTTTTATGAAAAAGGATTCAATAAGTTAGCACTTCGCGAAGTCCGATTATCGCTGAATGGCGGAAGGAACCGAAATTCTGTTGCTTGCGCCGTGTCATCTGACTATTCGCCAGTGCTGGAAGCATACGGATGCTATTTCAGTCCTATTGCGCGTATAGGCAAGGACTTAACGTACCCAGAGTCCTCGGAATACAGAATGAGGAAACAGTACATGGAACTATCCTTCAGCCAGTATCGGGAGCATGAACATGAGCAGGATTGACGATTTGATCGCGGAATATTGTCCTGATGGGGTGAAACACCAAACGTTGGGCGAAATAGGTGAGTTTATTCGAGGTAATGGCATTCAGAAGAGGGATTTTCAAGATTCTGGATTCGGGTGCATCCATTATGGACAGATTTATACCTATTATGGCTTATTTGCTGATCATACGAAGTCGTTCATTGACCCAAACTCGGCTGAAAAACGAAAGAAAGCATATAAAGGCGATCTGGTTATAGCTACGACAAGTGAAAACGAAGAAGATGTTTGTAAGGCATGCGCATGGCTAGGCGAAGAGCCGATTGCTATTAGCGGTGACGCCTATATTTTCCGGCATCATCAAAATCCAAAATATATATCTTATTGCTTCCAATCGGAGCTGTTCCAGTCACAGAAAAAGAAATATATAACTGGCACAAAAGTGCTACGTGTAAATGGCGATGCAATGGCCAAAATCCATGTTCCCGTCCCTCCATTGCCAGTGCAGGAGGAGATTGTTCGGATTCTGGATTCGTTCAGCTCGCTGGAGGCGGAGCTGGAGGCGGAGCTGGAGGCGCGGAGGAAGCAGTATACCCATTACCGTGATGAACTGCTCAAATTCGAGAGAGTCCTAATTGCTAGTTTGGGAGAACTCTGCAAGATAAGTGTTGGCCGGAAAAATGGTACTGCGGGCGAATTTGGGGAATATCCCTATGTCAATGCGGGAACATCCATGTCTGGTTTCGTCAATGAATGGAGCGAGGAAGGAGACTGCGTAACAACTCCTTCCCGGGGGCAGGGAGGCATGGGCTTTGTTGCTTATCAGGCGAGTCGTTTTTGGTGTGGGCCGTTGTGCTATGTCATGCGTTCTAAGCACTCCGATGTCATGATTAAGTATGTTTATTACTATCTATGCTCCCACAAGGCTGACATCCTAGGCCTTGTGCACGAAGGTGGAACCCCGGCGATTAATAAAAGCGAACTCGCTGGTTTGCGAATCCTCGTGCCGCCCTTTGAGGAGCAGCAGCGCATTGTCTCCATCCTGGATCGTTTTGACAAGCTCACCAATGATTTGAGTTCCGGCCTGCCCGCCGAGATCGAGGCCCGGCATAAGCAGTACGAGTATTACCGCGACCGTTTGCTGTCATTCGATGAGCTCGCCGCGTGACGCCTAGTCGTGGGAACGGCTGAGTTGGTGCATGGTCGGCTGCCGGACCATGGGAATGCATAGCATGGTTGAAACGCGCCGCAGACTTTTCAAAATATGAGGACACGACTAGCATGGCAGATGACAGCAGCTCCCTAAGCCTACTCACAGTGCTCAAACCAGGGGGCTCTTCTCATATCGGGGTGGAATCCAAGCCTGCAAAGACCATCGACCAGATGATTGCGCTGATGTCGGATCGCGGTTTGGCGATCACGGATGAGGCGAAACTGCGGCGGGTGCTCTTTGACTGCAATTATTATCGTCTCTCAGGCTATTTCCGCCCATTCCAAGTCAACCCAGCGGCCGGCGACAACAGGTACAGGCCGGGCACCCAGGACGTTGACTTCCTCATTCCCTACACGATGGACGAGGAACTGCGCAACATCATCCTCAAGGGCACCGCGAAGGTGGAACTCACCCTGCGTTCGAGGTTCGCGTACCTGCTGGCATCAGACGGCAATGCCTACACGTATATGGATCCCGAATCCTATCAGAGCGTGCGCAGTAAACGCGGCGAACTGCTGCGCGACAACCTGCTGCGAAACATGAGCAAATGGATGGGAATGTCCAATGAGGTATGCATGCGACATTACCGGCGCAAAGGCGGACCGGTGCCTGTATGGGCGGCCGTCGAGACGTTCCCGTTCGATACGCTTTCCCGAATGCTTTCCCTGCACACGGATGCCAAGGCGCTCAGGGAATTATACAGATCAGTCGGATTACGCACCAATCTGCGGACTTCCTCGGAGGTCGTGCACGCCATGGTTTATCTGCGTAATCTGTGCTCGCATCATGCCAGGCTGTGGCATCGGGAGATGGTCATTCCATCGCCTATGACGCGTGACATGAAAACGGCGTTCGCTGATTTCGAATACGGCGAGAAGTCCGTGGCGTCATCGCTGTTTGCGCTCATGCATCTTGTGCGGAATATCGAGGGCGACGATGGCTACGCCAGGGTGATTCGTCGCTTCCTCGACTCGAATGAGACATACGCCTCTGGAATCAAGACGGCCCTGCATTGGGAATAAGCCGCAGGATCCAGGAATCCCATATGCGCTGCGGAATCCGAATTCCTTTGAGTAGGATGGCGGATAAGTACGGATGAAGAAGGAGCCCATGATGACGGAGCGGTCGGATATGGATCTGCCGGATGGCGGCAAGTCGTACAAGCTCGTGGCCGAGGGCGCGGAAAGCACCGTGGTGGCCGAATACGAGCCTGACCACGGTCGTGAGACCGCGTACCAAAGCGAAGCGGATCTGGAGGAGGAGCTGCTGCGAATCCTCGAATCCCAGGGCTATGAACGACTTTCCGCGCATACGGAGTCCGAGCTTATCGCAAACCTGCGCTCCCAGCTTGAGAAGCTGAACGATGTCCGGTTCACCGACAATGAGTGGTCGCATTTCTTCCACGAGGTCATCGCCTCTTCGACGGCGGGCATCGAGGACAAGACCAGGCTAATCCAGGAAGACAACATCCAGATCCTGAACCGTGACGATGGCACGACGAAGAACATTCGTCTCATCGACAAGGTGCATGTTCACAGCAACCGCCTCCAGGTGCTTCACCAGTTCGAGGAGGAGGGTGGCAGCCACCCGACCCGGTATGATGTGACGATTCTGGTCAATGGCCTGCCGTTGGTGCAGATCGAGCTGAAGCGACGGGGCGTGGCGATCAAGGAGGCGTTCAACCAAATCAACCGTTACCAGCGCGACAGCTTCTGGTCCGGATCGGGACTCTATGAGTACGCCCAGATCTTCATCATCTCGAACGGCACGCACACCAAGTACTACAGCAACACCACGCGCTTCAAGCACATCCATGAAATGGAGGGCCGTCCCGCAACAGGCCGTTCGCAGAAGAGCTCCGACAGTTTCGAATTCACCAGCTGGTGGGCCGACGGGCGCAACCACGTCATCGCCGACCTGACGGGTTTCGCCAGAACCTTCCTCGCCCGGCATGCATTGCTCAATATCCTGACGCGATATTGCGTGTTCACCGCCGAGCATGACCTTCTGGTGATGCGCCCGTACCAGATCGCGGCCACCGAACGCATCCTCAACCGCATTCTCATCAGCGAATACGATCCAAAGAAGCTCGGCACGCCTGAAGCGGGTGGATACGTGTGGCATACCACAGGCAGCGGCAAGACGCTGACCAGCTTCAAGACGGCGCAGCTCGCCAGCAACATGGACGGCGTCGACAAGGTGCTGTTCGTCGTGGACCGCAAGGACCTCGACTACCAGACCATCAAGGAATACGAACGCTTCAAAAAGGGCGCGGTCAACTCCAACAAGAGCACCAAGGTGCTTGCCGCGCAGCTTGCCAACCCCGACGCGAAGATCATCGTCACCACGATTCAGAAGCTTTCCTCATTCATCCGCAGCAATCCCAAGCACGATGTCTACGCGCAGCATGTGGTGCTGATTTTCGACGAATGCCATCGCAGCCAGTTCGGAGAGATGCATACCGCCATCACCCAGCATTTCAGAAACTATCATCTGTTCGGGTTCACCGGTACTCCCATCTTCGCCGTGAACGCGAAAGCCGGCGGCTCCCCCGATCTGCGCACCACCGGACAGGCGTTCGGCGACTGTCTGCACTCATACACGGTGGTAGATGCGATCAAGGACGGCAACGTGCTGCCGTTCCGCATCGGCTACGTGGATACGGTGCGCCGTAAGGAAGACGTCAGAGACGAGCAGGTGTATGGCATCGACGCGGCCAAGGCGCTGAGCGATCCGCGGCGCGTGAGCGCGGTCGCGTCGTATGTGCTCGACCATTTCGACCAGAAAACCAAGCGGCAATCCAGTTACATGCTCAAGGAACGGCGCGTCCGCGGCTTCAATTCGCTGTTTGCGGCTGATTCCATCGGCATGGCCAAGCAGTATTACGCCGAGTTCCAACGCCTGCAGACCGAACGCGGTGGGGAACCGTTGAAAATCGCCTTGATCTACAGTTTCGCGCCGAACGAGGCCGACCCCGGCGAGCAGGGCTTCATTGATGACGAGGACTTCGAGGCTGCTGGCCTTGACCAGTCATCGCGGGATTTCCTCGACGCCGCGATCAGCGACTACAACCGAATGTTCGGCAGCAGCTTCAGCACGGCACCCGACCAGTTCGAGAACTATTACAAGGATCTGTGCCGCAGGCTCAAGAACCGCGACCTGGATATGGCCATCGTGGTGAACATGCTGCTCACCGGCTTCGACGCCACGACGCTCAACACCCTGTGGGTGGACAAGAACCTGAAGCAGCATGGCCTGATGCAGGCGTTCAGCCGCACCAACCGCATCCTGAACTCGGTGAAGACCTTCGGCAACATCGTCTGTTTCCGCGATCTGCGGCAGGAGGTGGATGACGCCTTGGCTCTGTTCGGGGACAAGGACGCCAAGGGCACGGTGGTGCTTAAGCCATATGCGGAATATCTCGCTGCATACAACAAGAAGGTCTCGCAACTGCTCAGGCGGTTCCCCCTGGGCGAGGAAATCGTCGGAGAACAGGCGCAGAAGGATTTCCTCACCCTGTTCGGCTCGATCCTGCGGCTGCGCAACATCCTGCAGGCTTTCGACGATTTCTCCAACGAAGATGTGCTGAGTCTGCGCGACCTGCAGGACTACCAGAGCCTGTACATCGACCTCTACCAACAGCGGCGTTCGTATGAGGAAGCCGACAAGGAAATCATCAACGACGACGTTGTCTTCGAAGCCGAACTGGTAAAACAGATCGAAGTGAACATCGACTACATCCTCGAACTTGTAGCCAAATACCATGACGGGCATATGGAGGACAAGGCGATCCTCGCGGACATCAGCCGCACCATCATGTCTTCGCCCGACCTGCGCAGCAAGAAGGACCTCATCGACTCGTTCGTCGAGTCCCTGTCTTCAGGCACGGACGTGCAGCGCGACTGGAAGGAATACATCGTCCGCAAGAAGCAGGAGGAGTTCGAGCGCATTGTCAGCGAGGAGCACCTGAAGACGGGACTGGCCGAGCAGTTCATCGTCGACTGCTTCAAGGAAGGCTATGTCGACACGGACGGCACCAGAATAGTGTCGATGCTGCCCCCTGTGTCACGCTTCGCGCCGAGCAACGCATACGAGCTGATGAAGAGCCGAGTCGTCGAACGGTTCCGCCAATACTTCGATCGCTTCGTCGGAATGTGAGGAAACGGCTATCCTTAGGTACGAAGCGGCGGGGTGGCGAGTTCTAGTGAACGTTGCAACACCTGATACTCCTTGCGGTAGATCAGATGTTGCAACCACCACGAGAACCCACCATTCCGCTGATCGCAATCGTTTCCTGTTCCGCATCGCAGCACCGTTTGGATGGGCAAGCGGCCAAGTTGCAGCATGGGAATGATGAAGAGCGCCGACGGAACGCCACTCGGCGTGGATGTTGAACGCCGCGCCCGCTCAATGAGAGAATGGAGGGACGCAATCGTCTTATGAAAGGGGAATCAATGACCGATCCCAGCAACGCGCCCGC
>JAIJJM010000079.1 GCA_022728415.1 Collinsella sp.
ATCCAGGAATTCCTGGATGTTCTCGGCGCGGCTCTCGGACTCCATGGTGCCTTCGGCGCGGAAAGCCTGCAGCAGGCCCGTCTTATCGACGATCATCTCGACAACATCCTTGAGCTCGCCGTCCATGCGGCGACCCTCGCGCACCAGCGACACAAAGTTCGACAGACCGTTGCGCACCTTGGCGCTAAACATGCCCGTCTCGGCGCACGCGATCTCGCAGGCCTGGAAGAACGAGCAGCGGTTGTCGCGCGCCAGCTGTTCGATCTTTTGGATCGAGGTGGAGCCGATGCCGCGGCGCGGCGTATTGATGACGCGTTTGACGCTCATCTCATCGGCCGGGTTCACGATCATCTTGAGGTAAGCCATGACGTCGCGGATCTCGGCACGGTCGAAGAATCGCGTGCCGCCCACGATCTTGTAAGGCACACCCGCGCGCAGGAACATATCTTCGAGGATACGCGACTGGGCGTTGGTGCGGTAGAACACGGCGATGTCGTCGTAGCTCGTGCCCTTGGCGTGCAGCTTTTCGATCTCGCCGGCAATCCAGCGACCCTCGTCGCGCTCGTCACTCGCCTGGAAGGCCTGAATCTTCTCGCCATCGCCCTCGGCCGTAAACAGGCGCTTGTCCTTGCGCTGCGAGTTATGGCGTACCACGGCGTTGGCGGCGCTCAGGATATGGCCCGTGGAGCGGTAGTTCTGCTCCAGCTTAACGGTCTTGCAGTCTTTAAAGTCCTTCTCAAAGTCCAGGATATTGGTAATGTCGGCGCCACGCCAGCTATAAATGGACTGGTCGTCGTCGCCCACGACCATGAGGTTTTGGTACTTGGCGGCCAGCAGGTTGGCAATTTCGTACTGGACGTGGTTGGTGTCCTGATACTCGTCGACGCTAATGTAGCGGAAGCGCTCTTGGTACTTGTCGAGCACCTCGGAGCGGGTGCGCAGAAGCTCGAGCGCGCGCACGAGCAGGTCGTCGAAGTCCATAGCATTGGCGGCGCGCAGGCGGCGCTCCAGCTCCAAGTAGACCTGCGCGGCCTTTTTGTCGTTGGGGCTATCGGCGGATTTGAGCATGTCCTCGGGCCCGATCATGGCGTTTTTGGCCGAGCTGATCTTGCTGCGGATCATATTGATGGGGAATTGCTTTTGCTCGATGCCGAGCGCCTGCATAATATCACGCACCATGCGCTTTGAGTCATCGTCATCGTAGATGGTGAACTGACCGGTGTAGCCCAGCAGGTCGGCGTCCTCGCGCAGCATGCGCACGCACATGGCATGGAAGGTACACACCCACATGCCGCGGGTGCCGCTGGGAATGAGTGCCGCCAGACGCTCGCGCATCTCGGCCGCAGCCTTGTTGGTAAACGTAATGGCGAGAATCTGCCAAGGCTTAACACCCAGGTCGCCGAGCATATGTGCGATGCGGAAGGTCAAGACGCGGGTTTTGCCCGAGCCGGCACCGGCGAGCACCAGCAACGGGCCCTCGGTGGTCAGAACTGCCTCGCGCTGGGCGGGGTTCAGGCTGTCAATGTCGACGAACGGCTTGGCGGGCTTGGGTGCCGGCGCGGGAGCGTCGTAGATGTCGAGCGGGACGAGCTCGGGCTCCGGCGCTGCAGGGGCGGTGTATGCATCGAGCGGCACGGGTTCCGGCGCGGGCGGCACGGGTACCGCGGCATTCTTTTCCCAGGGCAAGGGCTGGGTCATGGGCGACTCCTCATCTGACGGACGGCGCGCCTGCGGGCGGCGCCATAGTTTGAGCCGTACCAGTATACCGAGCCGCGCGGACACCGACGTAAATCACACCGCGACTCCGTCCGCCGCCGCCACCCAAGCATCACCAAATAAGTTGCGGTGAAATAGTTCCTGAAACCAGCCTTCTGGCCCCCAAACAGGAACTATTCCACCGCAACTTCGATTGGCTCAGAGGTATAGAATATCTACCATTTCTACCCCGTCCCCAAATGGCAGGAGGGTTGCTGTGAAGCATAGGGTGCTCTATTACATGGTCGACGGTTCGACCGAGGCAGGCCAGGCGGCGCTCGACACAATCGAAGGTGGCGATCAGATTGAGCTGGTGGGCTGCGCGCATGAACCCAATGTCTGCCCCGCCGCCGAGCAGCTGGCCGGCTGCGAGGGCTTTGTCGGCGAGTTTGGTCCCGTCGATGATGCATGTGCCGACGCCATGGCCGCCACGGGGATGCGTATCGTTTCGAACATGTCCATCGGTCTGAACCACGTTGCTGTCGACCGCCTTGCCTCACACGGCATCACCGTCACCAACTGCCCCGGGTATTGCTCGGACGACGTCGCTCAGCACGCCATCGCTTTAATGCTTGACCTGATGCGCCAAGTTACGTTCCTCAACCGCGACGTGCGCGACGGCATCTGGAATCCGATGGGTGGCTACATCATGCACCGCACGCAGGGCCGTACACTGGGGCTTGTCTTTTTTGGCAGCATCGCGCGCGCCGTGGCACCCATCGCACAGGCGCTCGGCATGAAGGTGCTGGTGTGGGCACCGACCAAGAGCGCAGAAGAGCTTGCCGCCGCCAGCTGCGTCAAAGCGCAGACGCTCGACGAGCTGCTCGGTGCCTCCGATATCGTCAGTCTGCACTGCCCGCTGATTCCCGAGACCGAGCGTCTCATTGGCGAGCGCGAGCTTGCGCTTATGAAACCCACGGCGTTTTTGATCAACACGGCCCGCGGACCCATTGTGAATGAGAATGCCTTGGTCGCCGCACTAGACGAGGGCATCGCCAGCGGTGGCACGCGCGGTATCTGCGGCGCCGCACTTGACGTGCTTGCCGACGAAACCGAACCCAACCAGGCCTTGATCGCCCACCCACGCTGCATCGTCACGCCCCATTGCGCCTACAGCACGCAGGAGGCCTACGACACCGTCCGTCGCATGTCGTTGCAAGCCGTGGTCGACAAACTCGTCTTTAACCGCAAGCCCCAGCACACCGTTGCCTGAATGCGGTAAAGGGACAGTCCCTTTACCGCATTCGGCATTGCCCTCAAACCGCCACCAACATTTTTCGAGTTGTTCGGCCTTTTCCACTGGCGCCACGCAAGGGTTACTGAAATAACTTGAGCGTTCTTGTCCTATTTTGGGAATATTCTCGCTAATTTACGCATATAGTTCACAGAAGCAAACACTACTGAGAATGTTAATGGTGCCGAGATGGCGTTTTTGGTCAGCGAGAGACCTCCAAGAGACCGCACAACTCGATTTTTGCTGGTGGCCAGGAAGAACAGCCAGCTCATTCGCCCAGATCACCATCTCCCCCTGGGATTGGTGAAAAGGGGTCAAGCTAATCTGCGCCAAGTTGGTGCAAAATTACCTGACCCCTTTTCACCAATCCTTTGACAAAGCGGGCGGCATAGACCTTTTGTCCATGCCGCCCGCTTTGAATGACAAGCTGTCGCCCTGGCCGCCGCGCAGCGTCAACCAAGTTACAGGCCGAGCATAGGCTCCAGAACAAAGAAGTACGCAAGCACCACGATGCCCAGGATGATGCGGTAGACGCCGAAGCACTTGAAGTCGTGACGGCGGACGAAGCCCATGAGCCACTTGATGGCAATGAGCGACACCACAAAGGCGACGACGCAGCCCACGCCCAAGATAGCGACCTCGTTGGTGCCGAAAGTACCACCCTTAATAAAGTACTTGACCAGCTTGAGCGCACTTGCGCCAAACATAACGGGAATAGCCAGGAAGAACGTGAACTTAGACGCCACCGAGCGCGTGCAGCCCAGCAGCAGGCCGCCGATGATGGTGGAGCCGGAGCGCGATGTGCCCGGAATCAGCGAAAGTACCTGGAAGCAACCGATACCCAGCGCGGTCTTCCAGCTCAGATCTTCGAGCGTAGTGATGGAGCCAAAGTCCAGGCTATCGTCATCGTCTGCAGCGGCAGTCGCAGCGGGCGCGGCAAAATGCGCACCAGCGGGGCGTCCGCCCGCCACCACGGCACGCGAACCGAACGAACCGGCAAGAGCGGCCTGATCGCGCTTGTTCGCGCGCCAGTTCTCGATCACGATAAACAGCACGCCGTACACAATGAGCGCCAGCGCCACGACGGGAGCATTGTAGAAATGCTCCTCCATCCAGTCGTTGAGCGGCAGACCGATCGCCGCGGCGGGAATGCAGCCGAGCACAATCTTGCCCCACAGCACCCAAGTGTCGCGACGGCCCTCCTTGCCCTTGCTGGGAGAAAACGGGTTAAGGTCGTAGAAGAACAGGACGCAGACGGCCAAAATGGCGCCAAGCTGAATCACGACCAGGAACATATTCCAGAACGTCTCGCTCACGTTCATCTTGACGAACTCGTCCACCAAGATCATGTGACCCGTCGACGAAACGGGCAGCCATTCGGTGATGCCCTCGACCAGGCCCATGAAGGCAGATTTTAGAAGCTCGATAATATCCAAAGGGACCCCCTCGTTAGACACCCGCCGGTAGATGTTCTGCGGACGATGCGGGCGATGTCCCATTATCAACCGTTGGCGGTGCGACCGCGCCTGCCCTTACCAAAAAACTCGCCCGTTCACAGAATTGCGAGCGGTCAAACCGAAATCCCTGGGTATAACTGCAACAAGATAAAGTGTCCGGCGGCCAACGCACCCGCGCCCGCCCGACGCACGAGCCCCGCGCCCGTGCGATAGACCAAGGAGGAAACCATGAACGAGGGCTACACCAAGGTATTTGTTTCACTCGACGGTACTGAGCAGCAGGATTTTGTGCTCGCACGCGCCATCAAGGTCGCCGCGAACAACGGCGCTAAGTTGATCATCGGCCACGTCATCGACTCCACCGCGCTCGAGAGCGCCGGTTCCTATCCGGTCGATCTGGTCAACGGCCTAGAGGAGGCATTTAAGAACTCCATCGCCAAGCAGTTCGAAGAGGCCAAAGCCAATCCCGACATTCCCGAGGTCGAGGTTATGATTCGCGCCGGCCGTATTCGCGAGACGCTCAAAGACGAGATGCTCGACGTGGTCAAGCCCGACCTGGTGCTCTGCGGCGCACGCGGCCTGTCCTCGATCAAGTATGCGCTCCTGGGCTCGATTTCGACGTTCCTGCTACGCAACACCGACTGCGACATTCTGGTCGTGAAGTAGGTTCCTTCCCGCCGGTGCAAGGCCTGCGGGGTTATCACGCCGACGTCCTCGCCGCTTCGCGGCTGCGGGATGTGCCCTTAGGAAACCCCTCCCGGCCCCGTGGCCTTCGCAGCCTTACTTCAGCGAGCTGGCTGATGGAAAAATGGCGTGCCGCCCCGATTGGGACGGCACGTTTTTGTTATGACACGTTTTTTGTTATGGGAGATTCATTTGAGCCTCATGGTTATGTTCACGTTCGGGAACATAACGCCAGCTGCCTTAGCTAAGTTCATGTTCGGGAACATAGCCGTCCGCACCGCAAGACGGCCCGACTACTCAAAGTATTGGAACTTGTTGGTCGAGAAGGCAAACGTGACGACAAAGCCTTCGCCGGGCTCGGATTCCGCGGTGACGTCGATGCCCATCTTGGAGCACAGACGCGCCACCAGGTAGAGGCCGATGCCCGTTGCGCGCTTGGTGGTGCGACCGTTGTCGCCGGTAAAGCCCTTCTCGAACACGCGGGGCAGATCTGCCGCGCTCACGCCACAGCCGTTGTCGGCAACGATAAGCTCGATGTGCTCGCTTGCCAGGCCCTCGTCCAGCAACGCACCCGAAAACACGATCCTTGCGCCGTCCTCACGCGCATACTTTATGCTGTTCTGAATGAGCTGGCCCAAAATAAACTCGAGCCACTTCTCGTCGGTAAAGACCTCAAAGTCGAGGTTCTCGCACACCGGGGCCACGTGCGCCGCGATGAGCTCACGCGCGTTGGCTTTTATCGCACCCGTCACCAGGGTCTTGAGATCCCAGCGGCGAATCAGGTAGTCGCGCTCCACGACTTCCGAGCGCGCGTAGTACAGCGCCTGGTCGATATAGCGCTCCATACGAGCCAGCTCACGGCCCAGGTCATCCACGCGCGACAGGTCGTCTTCGCTGCCGTCCAGGTTTTCCAAAATCAGGTGAGCCGCCGCCAGGGGCAGCTTGGCCTCGTGGACCCAGCTCTCGATATAGTCGCGATAGTCATCGGTCTGATGCCGGCCTTCGGCAACCTCGTCGCAGGCAGCTTTGCCCACCCGTCGTAAAACCTCGTACTCGAGCTCGCCCTCGGCATAGGTTGGGCATTGCACCATCTCTTGCACCCACGCGGGGCTCTCCAGCTCCTCGGCCGCGCGCTCCAGCTGACGCAGAAAACGGCGACGACGCGCGTACTCGATCACAATACCCAGCATGCCAAAGATCAAGGACACGCCGACCGTCACGACCACGATAGAAACGGGTGCGCCGCCGACCGTCAGCACAAAGCAGCTCAGCAGTACGCCGCACGTCCACACGGCGACGGGAAGCAGCGCATCTTTAAAGAATTTGGCAAACGACATGACCGGCACCTAGACTGAATAGCCCTGGCCGCGGTGCGTGGTCAGATACCCCTTGATACCGATTTTTTCGAGTGTAGTGCGCAGGCGGTTGATGTTGACGGTGAGCGTATTGTCGTCCACGAAGGCATCGGAGTCCCACAGGTCCTGCATGATAGCCGAGCGCGAAACGATCTTGCCCGCGCGGCTCAGAAGCAGCGAGAGGATACGCAGTTCGTTTTTGGTGAGCTCGGTACTGTCGCCGGATGCCGTATTGCTGGCTATGGAACGGGCGAGATCGAGTTCCAGCCCCTTATGGACGAGCGTGCTGCGCTCGCCCGCCGTCGCGGTGCGACGCAGCAAGGCATTGATGCGCGCCACGAGCACGCGCGCGCTGTAGGGCTTGGAAACGAAATCGTCCGCGCCGAGCGTCATAGCCATGACCTCGTCGATCTCGGTCGTGCGCGACGTGAGGACGATGATGGGGACCTCGGATTCGTGACGGACTTCGTGGCAGATATGCTGGCCGTCCTTGACGGGAAGCGTGAGGTCGAGCAGCACCAGGTCGGGCGCGGCGGCCAGAATATCGCGCGAGACGTGCTCAAACGATTCGCATGCCTCAACCTCAAAACCGGCACGGGCAAGGATATCGGCAAGCTCGCGACGAATGGGCTCGTCGTCCTCAACGATATAGATCAGCGCCATGGATTCCGCTCCCCTCTTGGTTGTCTTGCCACCATTATGGCTGCGAAACTGCAGGTGTGCACCGCGCGCGGTGCCAAGGTGACAGAACTGTTCGCGAGCGGGGGCGTTTTGTCCGCCTCGCACTCGCAGCGGTGGCGAGGACCAAAATGATTCTTTAATCCCCGTCCCAAAAAAATCATTTAGTGGCGGGCGCGGAGCTTTTCGTAGCCGTCGGCGAAGAAGGCGACCGTGGCGGCGTCGGACTCGGTGGCGTCCGTCTCGGTGGCAGGCACCACGCCGTGCTCGTCGCTCACTAGGAACAGCGCACCCTTGAGCTGAGCGGGAATGTCCACGCGCGTGACCGGGATGCCCTTGGTCTGGGCCAACTGCTCGATGAGCGTCGCCGTGCCGCACAGGCACTCGTCCGCTGGCGCCACAAAGGCCAGCTCACCGTTGTTGACGGCGGCGAGCAGCTCGGGCGCCACGCCGGTCTCGTCGGCCTCGGAGCGAGCCTCGGCGGAGCGGGCACGCAGCGCCTTGGCCGACGTATCGGCCAGCGGCTCGTACTCACCCACCGTCATGGCGGCATTGCCGTTAACGTCGATTACCAGCATGAGTACGCCGTCGCGCGCGGTGTAGTCGCCCTCGGCAAGCGACCACTCAACGTGCTGCTTGGCCCAGCTGAGCATGTTATGGGTAAGCGGTTCGCCCTGCACCAGGCGCTCGGACAACGCGCGGATGTGACGATTGAGCATGGGTACCTTTTTGTTGGACATGCGCCAACGGCAGATGAGCGCAGGCTTGTCGAGCGTGAACTTCTCGACCGCCTCCTGATTGGCGCAAAAATCCTCGTACGCACGCTGATCCTCGGCATTGCCAAACAGCTCGGCATCATCAATCTGGGGCATGGTTGTACCTTTCGTGTTAGTCATTCCGTCCTCTTATACCAAAAAGACGGTCCTCCAAACGGAGCGACCGTCTTTTGCAGAGATTATTTTGACGATATGGTCAGGCGAACGATCAGCTTAATGGGATAGAACAACATCCCATTAAGGGTTTTCCAAGTGCCCGAGATTGCCCCGAAAGAGGAGCGCCGCGTACTAAATGTACGCAAGCGACGGTTTGA
>JAIJJM010000080.1 GCA_022728415.1 Collinsella sp.
CAGTACACGCTCGTAAGCGGCCCTGACGGCCCGCTAACGCGGAGATACGCCCCGACTTCGGGTAAACCCTCGTCGGGACCACTCCGACCGCGCACAGAAACTGTCTCATGGCTGAAAGCGGGTATGGCTTAGCAGGGCTGGGGATGGGTAAGGTGAAATCTATCAATCAGTACCGGCTGACGCCGGGCTTCGGCGGTTTTACTCCGGTATCACATGTAACCACAGCGTGCCGCCTTCCATGCCGCTGGCGCGGCATATCCTGGTGACGATATCTGAATCGTTATATACTGTGTATATACGTAGTAATGACGAGGTGATAAATGGCACAGGTTAATATGAGTTTAAGAATCGACGCTGAACTGAAGGATGCTTTTATGGCCGCTGCAAAAAGCATGGACCGTAATGGCTCTCAGTTAATTCGGGATTTTATGCGCCAGACCGTTGAACGGCAGCATAATACCTGGTTCCGTGACCAGGTTGAGGCAGGACGTCAGCAACTCGAGCGCGGCGATGTGCTTCCCCATGACATGGTCGAATCTTCCGCTGCTGCATGGCGGGATGAAATGAGCAGGAAGGTTGCCGGTAAATGATGGAGATATTCTGGACCATGCTGGCCAGCCAGGACAGGAAGCGCATTCGTAAGTACATTGCGGAGCAGAACCTGATGGCCGCCATTGAACTGGACGAACGGATTGGTTATTCAGCCAGCAGCCTGGCCGGGCAGCCGTATAAAGGCCGCAACGGTCGTGTGGAAGGTACCCGGGAACTGGTTATTCACCCGCATTTTGTTCTGGTTTATGAGGTCGACAGCCAGTGGGGAAAAGTGTATATCCTGCGCGTGTTGCATACTGCACAGAAGTGGCCATAGAGGGGCTGTCCGGATATAAGGAAAGGAGATGCAATAACCATGAATAATGATGAGCTGGCCACCAGACGTGCGCAGGCGATTGCCGAAGACAGGTGTTTCTCGAAAGGACGTTTGCGCGATGAATTCAGAATGAAACCAGCCCCCGGTGCTGAGCCGGTTAAGTGGTATAAAAACACTTATGGTGGCAGGTTCGCTGTATACCGAATTGCAGACTGTGTTCCGATGCGTGAGAAACGCCCTCTGACGAGTAAACAACAGCTGGCTGGCCAGCGACTTTCCGTTTTATCCAGACTTAACAGCACCAGTGGCCGGATGGCACGGCAGGCATATGACTGGCTGAGTCTGGCACCGCTCTTTCTGGATACTGAAACGACAGGACTGGATAATACCGCGGAAGCCCTGGAAATCGGCCTGACCGATGCGGCCGGTCAGGTGGTATTTGAAACCAGGCTGAAGCCCACGGTCGCCATCGGGGCGCAGGCCGCCGCTGTGCATGGTATCAGCGAGCAGGCTCTCTGCGGCGCACCATCATGGACAGATGTGGCGCGGCAACTGCGTCATGCAATCGGGGACCGACCAGTAATTATCTTTAATGCCCGGTTCGACATCCGCATTCTGAAACAGACTGCTGCCGCACATAGCGATCCGGCTGACTGGCTGGAAGAACTGACGGTATATTGTGCGATGGAGCTGGCTGCAGGATATTATGGGGCCACCAACCGCTATGGCACGATTTCACTGGCCTGTGCTGCCAGTCAGGCCGGACTGACCTGGGAAGGGCAGGCACACTCAGCGATCGCCGACGCACGGATGACGGCAGGGGTGGTAAACGCTATTGCTGCATATCATCTGGAACTGCTGCAGGAACAGGCACGGCTGAAAATCTGACCGCCTGGCCTGTATACCGCAATCATTTACGTTATCCAGACGTAAATCCGCCGCTTGTTGCTGTCAGCATGTTAATGCTAATGTATGTGTACATTAGCATTAATGAGGGATGATATGTGAGAGACAAAACCAGGGAGGCCATGCGGCTTTTTTTAGGCGGCAGGTGCTACACGGCTGAAAAACTTGAAAAGGATTATCTGGCTGAAGTGGCTAATTACAGTAACGACCGCTGGGAAGCACCGCAACGTGCCTCACGCCTGGCTGCCAGCGTAAAGCGTTACAAGACATCAGAAATGCTGCGCTTTATTTTTGCTACCATTGCCTACGATCCCGATCCAGATTTAACCCCGCTAACTGTGAGACGTTTGTGCAAGGCATTGTTCGGCAGAACCGGAAGCCAGTGGCTGGTTGTTGAAGTTTTTGGGGAGAAGGGGCGTCAGCACCGCAGCGCGGACAGCAATCCGGAGATGGTGGAAAAAATGGCTGCCAGATATCGTCATGCCGCCGAACTACACTGGTCCGCAACGCTGGCAGAAATTGAACGGGTAAAGCGGCTTTATCAGACGAAAATTAAGAAATCCAAAAAATAAGTGGGTTGACTGCCATTGTTGTTCTTCTCCTTCATCATTAATGTTAATGTATGCATACATTAGCATTAATGATGGTGCGTTAAAGTATCACTGGTATAATCTGGTAAAGAACATATTGAGAATGAGAACTTATCATGTCGTCACGCAACTCTGTACATGATTTTATAATGCTGCTCCCGGCGCTGCTGTTGGTTGGGTGGTTAGTTTTGGTGATAATTCTCATGTTTAGGGATGATAAATGTGACAAAACTTACCGTGAAGGTTCGTTTCCCGAATTTATTTGTCTCCATTCTGATCGCTCGTCACTTCGAGAAACCGATTCTGAGAGACTCATTGTCAAATATACAGAAATAAAATCACAAAAATAGGTAAAACCAATAATACTATAGCTAAAAAATAGTTACTTTTCTGTATCACCCTGTCTCTCTCTGCTTTTTCATGGCTACTGTCATATTTATGTCTGTTGCGCGGTTTTGTTACTTTTTCATGACCGAACCCGAAATTTTGCGCGTCAATAAGAGACGTTGTGTAAACTCAGTCCTTTTATCTGGCAGGTTAACCCCTATCAATCTTAGGATGAAACCACGCCATCCTCTGTTTGCCTGGTTATTAATTTCATAAAGACGATTGTTTTCCTCTCGTAGTTTTGTCCACTCTAAACAAAGTGTTATATCATCCAGTTCTGTGATGTGTTTCACTTTTCCATTGACAGTTACAGTGTTTATTCCATTTCCTGTGAGCATCATCTTATGCCTTTTTTATCTTCATTTGGGACCGTGCTTTTCTTCGGAGTATCACTATTCGTTAACTGCTGTTTATCAATAAAATTCCTGATGTTATCAAGTGCTTCCTTTGTTTTTAGAATGCGCTTGATATCCATTTCATCCCGCCCGGTCATTCTTTTTCCGGACAAAAGACGCTCAAGAAGCTCCTGTTTCGCATCAGGAGAATCTTTGGCGAGATCCATCAGGTTAAGCAAATCTTCACGATCGAGAGGAAAGAAGTATTTTACAAAATACTTGAAAAGCGAAAGAAAGTAGTATGCTGTCCATGCAATACAGAAACCGATTCTGAGAAACTCATTGTCAACTATACAGAAATACAGGTATACAATCAGGAGAATAGGTAAAATCCATAATACTATAGCTAAAAAAATATATACGGGGATCAGGCGTCTGTATGCCCGTTCATGTTTATTCAGGATGAATAAAATCTTCTCCGCTTCTGAATCACACATAACATTCTCTTCCCATTTTTTCTGATACGTAATGTCCACCTGTTATCAGGAGTGTTTATTGCCCAGAAATATTCTCCTGCTGTGCCTGCGTCCTGAGCCACTTTTGTTCTAATGTCGCCAGTCTGCGACCGGCACTCTGTGCTTCAGAGTCTGAGACCTGCCCTTTGGGGTGACCATCCAGGCCATAACGTGGGACGCCGGCGACAGCTGTCCGCTGCAGATATACGCGGCGGGATGTGATGCAGGACACTGCACAGAGCCATTCGTCCATGGTCAGTTCTGTCTCCGGGTGTTCTGCCAGAAATGCCGAAATATCATTGCTTATGCCAATTTTCAGGGGAATAAATCCACCACCTTCAGCACGAAGATGAGGAAACAGGGCCTTTATTTTTTCCACGCACTCGTGAGTATACTCACGGGTCCAGTGGGAGGGACGTGGAAAACGGTGTCTTTTCTTTTTCTTCTTCCTGGCTGGCGCTTCGGGGATATGTGTTTCGACGGCAGATGAATTTATTCCGGCGGGGGCTGATTCTGCCGTCTGTTCAGTAAATACAGGTGCGATAATATCTGTTTTTTCGGATAAGGACGGTGGCGAAAAAGTACGACGTTTTTTCACCACAATGACGGGAGTTTTCCTTTCTTCCTGATTTTTTCCCATAAATACCTCGGCTGGCTGGTTTTACTCTTTAATAATATCACAATCCATAAATTAGTAAATTTCCCATCAGGTGATTTTTCATGGCTAATAAGTCCATTCTCTGAATATTTATACTCGAGGTAGTTACAGTTATGGCGTGACAGTCGAATTGATATTCTACTGAACCCTGACAGAAACATGGTTGATATATTCTCTCACTTTAATGTTGTCATGATATAAATAAAAACAATTCATTTGAAAGGATATCAGAAGAAGATATCGGGGCGCACAGTTCATCTCTGCCTTTGTTTCATGGGGGGTTCTTTGTATATTTTACTTACTGTTTAAGCATGTACATAAGGAGTGCTTTCATTATGCCAATGATACTTGTAAAGAAGAATCCCCGGGGCAAAGTGATTCGGGAGCTTAGCAGTGAGGAAGAGACTGCAGTAAAGACGGTCTGTGGACTGAAAAGGCCAGCAACCATGGCACAACATAACCTGGCCAATGATCTTCTCCGGGAAATGCGTGAGTATGATGCATGGTTACAGTGTGACTGTATTCCGGGAGATTCGCCGGCCATGAATTTTGCTGCTCTTAAAAACAATACGGGTACTCTTTATCTGTCCAGTTTTAATCATGAGCATGCACCTGAATGCCCCATGTATCGTCAGTTATCCGGAAATGAAGAGGAAACATCCTTCGGAGCAAGCCGGCATCCCGTTAGCACCCGTATAAATTACAGAAACTTTTTACCACCTGATGACAGTAATTCTGTTATCAGACTGCAGGCCCGCTCTGCTTACCATAATGGTGAGCGCTCCTCCGTTCGCAAGAAACGTCCGCGCCTTGGCCGTTTACTCCTGTCGCTTATTGAAGATGCAGGGCTGAATAAACTGGATTCCCTGGCTAATCCCCGTATCCGGACTAATTATCGTGAGTGTCTTGATGCCATACGGCAGGTTACACTACAGCAGGAGTATATTCGGGGAAGAGCCTTATCTGAAATTATCCATTTCCGGCCAGGAATGTCTGAAAGGTCTCAGGAGCGGTTAATGGAAACGCTGGAGAATTCAGAACGACACTGGCCTGCCAGAAGAAAGCATATGTTCTTTCAGATTTTTATGGCGCAGCACATCTGTCGTGATGCTGTGGAAATTCACTGGGCGAACGGTAATATTCAGGTCATCAGACCTGTGCGGGGGATCAGTATTAATGGTGAAGCGCAGGGCGGAATACGTCCCCCTTACTGGGTTATTCTTGCTTTTTGCCGGAGTGCCGATGGCAGAATCATCTGCAGTGAAGGGTATGCTCATGCTCTTTATCAACTGACATGTCCGGTGCCTGTGGACAGCAAACTGGAACGAAACACGCTCACTGCTCTTCTGAATGTGGCCAGCTGGCTTAAAAGAAAGCCAGGTACGCCGGAATTAAGTCTGGAAAGGCCCCTGTTTGATACAGAAGTTTATGTTAATGGTGAAAAGAAATATGTACTGCCGGATTTCATTGTCACAGCAAGGGCTCCTGACGGAAAGACGGCCAGAGTGGTCATCGAAACGATGGGATATGAAGACAGTGATTACTGCGCGAGAAAATCCAGGCAGCATACCGGCATGAAGCAGATTGGTGTTCTGCATACCGATCCACCGAAATGGCTGGATAACGATCATCCCCCTTTTAAGAAACATATGTACGGTGTTTTTATGCATCTCAGGTACTGAGATATTTTGTGGCTCAGTTCTGTAACTTTTCCCGTAACATTGTCTGTTGTTACGGGAAAGTCCGGTTTTTGTATTGCACCAGAGAATACCCAGACTGTGATGCTGCCACAGTGTCAGCAGGCTTTCTGAACGGTATAACACCACTTCATGTTAATGATAATTACTATCATTAAATCTTGACATGCCATTTTCTCCTTAATAAATTAGTACTGTATATGTATCCATATACGTAAGCAGTTAATTCATTTGTTTTCCTCAGAGGATGAAGGAGATACCGAATGTCTGACCCTGTACGTATTACAAATCCCGGTGCAGAATCGCTGGGATATGATTCAGATGGCCATGAAATTATGGCCGTTGATATTTATGTAAACCCTCCACGTGTCGATGTCTTTCATGGTACCCCGCCTGCATGGAGTTCCTTCGGGAACAAAACCATCTGGGGTGGAAACGAGTGGGTCGATGATTCCCCAACCCGAAGTGATATCGAAAAAAGGGACAAGGAAATCACAGCGTACAAAAACACGCTCAGCGCGCAGCAGAAAGAGAATGAGAATAAGCGTACTGAAGCTGGAAAACGCCTTTCTGCGGCAATTGCTGCAAGGGAAAAAGATGAAAACACACTGAAAACACTCCGTGCCGGAAACGCAGATGCCGCTGATATTACACGACAGGAGTTCAGACTCCTGCAGGCAGAGCTGAGAGAATACGGATTCCGTACTGAAATCGCCGGATATGATGCCCTCCGGCTGCATACAGAGAGCCGGATGCTGTTTGCTGATGCTGATTCTCTTCGTATATCTCCCCGCGAGGCCAGGTCGTTAATCGAACAGGCTGAAAAACGGCAGAAGGATGCGCAGAACGCAGACAAGAAGGCCGCTGATATGCTTGCTGAATACGAGCGCAGAAAAGGTATTCTGGACACGCGGTTGTCAGAGCTGGAAAAAAATGGCGGGGCAGCCCTTGCCGTTCTTGATGCACAACAGGCCCGTCTGCTCGGGCAGCAGACACGGAATGACAGGGCCATTTCAGAGGCCCGGAATAAACTCAGTTCGGTGACGGAATCGCTTAAGACGGCCCGTAATGCATTAACCAGAGCTGAACAACAGCTGACGCAACAGAAAAACACGCCTGACGGCAAAACGATAGTTTCCCCTGAAAAATTCCCGGGGCGTTCATCAACAAATCATTCTATTGTTGTGAGTGGTGATCCGAGGTTTGCCGGTACGATAAAAATCACAACCAGCGCGGTCATCGATAACCGTGCAAACCTGAATTATCTTCTGACCCATTCCGGTCTGGACTATAAACGCAATATTCTGAATGACCGGAATCCGGTGGTGACAGAGGATGTGGAAGGTGACAAGAAAATTTATAATGCTGAAGTTGCTGAATGGGATAAGTTACGGCAACGATTGCTTGATGCCAGAAATAAAATCACCTCTGCTGAATCTGCGATAAATTCGGCGAGAAATAACGTCAGTGCCAGAACAAATGAACAAAAGCATGCAAATGACGCTCTTAATGCCCTGTTGAAGGAAAAAGAGAATATCCGTAGCCAGCTTGCTGACATCAATCAGAAAATAGCTGAAGAGAAAAGAAAAAGGGATGAAATAAATATGGTAAAGGATGCCATAAAACTCACCTCTGATTTCTACAGAACGATATATGATGAGTTCGGTAAACAAGCATCCGAACTTGCTAAGGAGCTGGCTTCTGTATCTCAAGGGAAACAGATTAAGAGTGTGGATGATGCACTGAACGCTTTTGATAAATTCCGTAATAATCTGAACAAGAAATATAACATACAAGATCGCATGGCCATTTCTAAAGCCCTGGAAGCTATTAATCAGGTCCATATGGCGGAGAATTTTAAGCTGTTCAGTAAGGCATTTGGTTTTACCGGAAAAGTTATTGATCGTTATGATGTTGCTGTGGAGTTACAAAAGGCTGTAAAAACGGACAACTGGCGTCCATTTTTTGTAAAACTTGAATCACTGGCAGCAGGAAGAGCTGCTTCAGCAGTTACAGCATGGGCGTTTTCCGTCATGCTGGGAACCCCTGTAGGTATTCTGGGTTTTGCAATTATTATGGCGGCTGTGAGTGCGCTTGTTAATGATAAGTTTATTGAGCAGGTCAATAAACTTATTGGTATCTGACACATAATGATGCCCTTTCATTTTCCTGAAAGGGCTTTGCAGAGTATAAAAATTAAGTAAATGGCAACCACAGGAACTGATATAACGAAACAGAATAATTCAAATATTGCAGTTAAGCTTCC
>JAIJJM010000081.1 GCA_022728415.1 Collinsella sp.
TTTGGCAGCATGGATAAGTGTCCGAGCGGTCTAAGGAGCACGCCTCGAAAGCGTGTGAGGTGAAAGCCTCCGCGAGTTCGAATCTCGCCTTATCCGCCTGCAAGGGTTCCGAGGTCATCTCGGAACCTTTTTTGTTTTTGCGGAACCCCATCTTTGGGTTAAGTAAAGAAAAGTGGGTTAAAAAGTGTCTATTCCCTCGTGTCATGGTCAGGTTGATCGCCCGACCCATCCTTTTCTGATCCCGAACCCGCTCTCGTAGGCGTCGACGCCGTCGGTCGGTTCCTGCACGGCCGTCATGGTGCCGGGCATGGGCCCGTCATTCCCGACCGGCTTCCCCTTCCTCGTCCTCCGGTGTTCAGGTGTGACGAGCGCCATGGGGCCGGGCTGCTCCGTGAGCATGTACACCGTCCATTCGCAGCAGCGTCTCATATGCTCCTCCGACAATCCCCGGTGGTGGTCGAGCGCGCGCTTGACCACGGCGTTGACGCCGCCCTTCAGCTGGTTGGTCGTCGACGGCAGCGGGCCGCCGCTCTTGAGGACGGCCGGATCGCAGAACGCGAACAGCACGCCGGCCCGGTTCAGTCTGACCAATCGGAAGTGGGCGCGGCGCAGGCGTTCGTGCGTCCGCCGCCACTTGCGTCCCCTCGCGTGCATGGGATCCTGTTTGGCGGTGGTGCGCTCCTTGAAGTGATCGTCGTGCCTGCCGTGCCAGTCGTTGAGCTCCTTGAGCCATGCGGCGTCCTCGTCGGCCGTCGTCACCCTGACGAGCCTGCGGGCGAGTCCGAGCAGCTCCCCGCCGGCCTCGCTCTTGGGCCTGTTCGTCAGGTCGACGCGGGTGTTGCGCAGCACATGCACCAGGCAGCGCTGCACGTTGCAGGCGCTCTCCGCGCCGCGCAGCCCGTCCGTTATCGGCACGTCCGGAGCAGGGATGCGCGAGAACAACGCCATATAGGCGGCCTTGCTCTCGTTCGAGCACCACTGGAAGCCCGGCACCTCGCCGTTCCCGCCGTCGATGGCTATGACCAGGCACCAGCCGTGGTTCATGTACGTGCCGTCCGCCATCACCGTATGATGTTTCACCCTGCACGGCGGGATGGCGGGCCGGATGTTCCGGCACCACGCGGTGCGCTTGCGCAGGGCCCGCGAATCGCCGTTCGCGTCGCACGCGGACTGGCTCGCGCGGCCGAGCAGCCATCCAAGGAACGCGTCGAGCTGCCCGGCCCGCTCCGTGTTCTCCTGTGGCATCGTCGAGCTCAGCGAGCAGGATGCGCACTTCCAGCGCTGCACCCCTTCGCGGTCCGACCGTTCTTCTTCATCGGCCGGCCGCACACCGGGCATTTCTTCGCCTTGCTGGACTTCGTTCTCATGCGTCCAGCCCACCACCGGGACGCCCCTATTTTCCCGCCGGGAAAAATAACACCCCGGCACGCCTACTCCCACAAGGCCAAACCCGGGTTATAAGCACCACAAAAGTTCCTATAGGCCGTGTTCGTTTCTGTTCTGTTCAATGTTCGTTTTCAAGCGATACTTGAGGACAGCACACGGCGTGTTGGGCGAAAATCTGCGAATTACTCCAACGTTATACTAGTTGCGTTTGCGCGGTTTTGCGTACTGGTGTACCTTGTGTATCAGCAGTCGGTACAAGGTTGTACTAAATAGAAAGAAGTGTTCAAAGCAACCGATTGATTCGATGATTCTCCCATAAGAGGTGGTTTCCGCTTCGTATGCACCGAACATTGTTTCAGAAAGGTTGTGGTTCTTTTTTCGCCTTTAAGACAACGTTGTACTAACTCTGTGAGAAACAGTAACAGGAAAGGGTTCCTATGGCACAAGAAGTCACTGCGAACAAGGCGCGTCTCGTCGTCGATGACGCATTTGAGGTCGCGCCGGTCAACAATCGTCTCTTCGGCTCCTTCGTGGAGCATCTTGGGCGTTGCGTTTATACCGGCATCTATGAGCCCGGTCATCCCACGGCCGATGAAGATGGTTTCCGTCAGGATGTGATTGATCTGGTCCGCGAACTGGGTGCCACCACCATCCGATATCCGGGCGGTAATTTTATGTCCGGATATCGTTGGGAAGACGGCGTAGGCCCGAAGGGTCAGCGTCCTCGTCGTCTTGATTTGGCTTGGCATTCCACTGAAACCAACGAGTTCGGCCTGCACGAGATGGTCAAGTGGCTGGACAAGTGCGGCGGCAACGAACTGATGGAAGCCGCCAATCTGGGAACCCGTGGTTTGCAGGAAGCGCTTGATTTGCTGGAGTATTCCAACATTCCTAGCGGAACGGCCCTTTCCGAGCAGCGCCGAGCAAACGGTGCTGACAAACCGTTCGACATACGTATGTGGTGCCTCGGCAACGAGATGGACGGTCCTTGGCAGATTGGGCACAAGAGCGCCGAAGACTACGGCACTCTTGCCGCTTCGGTCGCGGCGGGCATGCGCATGATGGATCCCGACCTTGAACTCGTGGTATGCGGTTCCTCTTCCCATGAGATGGACACCTTCGGTCGTTGGGAAGAAACCGTTCTCGAGAAGACCTACGAAGCCGTCAACTTCATTTCGTGCCATGCTTATTACTTCCCGGCCCTTAAGGAAGATGGCACCCGCGATATGGGCAGCTTCCTCGCATCCGGCGTCGATATGGACGGATTCATCAATGATGTGGCGGCTGCCATCGATGCCACCAAGGCCCGTTTGAAGAGCAAGCATGAGGTCTACATCTCCTTCGATGAGTGGAACGTGTGGTATCAGCATGATGAGCCGAGCAAGAATCCGGAAGGCATCGGCAACTGGCCGGTTGCGCCGCGTCTGCTTGAGGATCTGTACTCCGTCGCGGATGCTGTGGTGTTTGGCGATCTGATGATTACCTTGCTGAAGAATGCCGATCGCGTGCATGCGGCTAGTCTTGCTCAGCTGGTCAATGTGATTGCGCCGATTATGACTGAGCCCAATGGGCCGGCATGGCGTCAGACCACGTTCTACCCATTTGCGGTCACTGCAGAATATGCCAAGGGCGGTACGGTGCTTGAGCCGAAACTCGCTTCTGGAACCTATGACACCGCTAAATATGGCGAGGTGCCGGTCGTCAATTCGGTGGCGGTACGTGGCGCGGATGGTACGGTCAGTGTATTCGTGGTCAATCGTTCTTTGGACGCTGAGCAGGACTTCGAAATCAAATTGCCTGAAGGCCTTTTTGCGAAAACCGTCACGGCGCAGACGCTGCATGATGATGACCTACTCGCCAAGAACACTCTGGACAATCAGAACCGTGTCGTGCTGCACGACAACGACACCGCATCACTCGATGGAGAGACCGGTATGGCGCATGTTGTGCTGCCCCCCGTGAGCTGGACGGCGTTGCATTTCGCTTAATCGTAGCGGGCGCGCCAACAACATAACTGTGCTGCGGGATTTCGTTAATCGCTTCGACGAATTTCCGCAGCGCCCATAACTAAAGAACAATAAGGAAAGAACAAATGAGAATCCAAAGGAGGAGCTCATGAAGAAAGTAACCCGGGTCATGGCAGCCATTGCGGCTGGCGCTATGGCATTGACCGTAAGCGCTTGTGGCGGAAGCTCCAACGCGAATGGTGCCAAGGTCAACAGCGATAAGACCGCTAATGACAGTGCATCCTGCACCAATACCGTTAAGAAAAAGGGTGTGCAGAAGGTTACCGTTTGGGCTTGGTATCCAGCTATCGAACAGGTGGTGGATGATTTCAACGAAACCCACGATGATCTTCAGGTTTGCTGGAATAACGGCGGCCAGGGCGGCGGTGAATACACCAAATTCCAGAACGCCATTAAGGCCGGTAAGGGTGCCCCTGATGTTATTCAGCTTGAATATGAAGCCATGCCCCAGTTTATGGCCGGCAAGGAGCAACATCTCGTCGATTTGAGCCAATTCGGTTTCACCGATCATAAAGACGATTACACCGAAGGTGCCTGGAAGAGCGTTCAGCTGGGTTCTGAAGACAAGGTTTACGGTGTTCCCGTCGACCTTGGACCATTCGTCATGTATGTGCGCCAGGACATCTTCGACAAGTACAACGTCAAGGTGCCGACCACCTGGGCTGAGTTCGAGCAGGCCGGCAAGGACCTCAAGGCAGCCGGATACGACGGCTACCTGACTGATTTCGCGCCGAATGGCACCGCGTTCAACATTGCACTGTTCGCGCAGAAGAATCAGAACGTCTACAACTACTCGGCGTCTGATCCCACCAAGGCCTCGGTGAACTTCAACACCGATGGAGTCAAGGAAGTGCTCGGCTACTGGCAGAACCTCGTCAAAGAGGGCCTCGTAGACACCACTGATGCCAACACGAACGACTGGACCACCAACATTCTTGGCGGCAAGTACGCCACATGGGTGCAGGCTTCGTGGCAGACCGGCTATCTGAAGGGTGCCGGCGACACCAATGGTCAGTTCCGCATCTACAATGCCCCGGTGTGGGATGACTCCACCCCGATGGTGAACCAAGGCGGTTCCGCTTGGGCCGTAACCGATCAGGCCAAGGACACCGAAGCCGCATACAAGGTGGCACGAGAGCTGTTCGATTCCGACAAGGCTCAGGAAATCGGTGTTACCGATGGCGGCCTGTTCCCGGCTTGGACCAAGAAGCTGCAGTCCGACAGCTTCAAGAACATGGAGGAGGAGTTCCTCGGCGGGCAGAAGCTCAACGAGATCACCATTCCCACGGCTGAGGGTTACAAGGGCTACTCATTCCTGCCCTTCCAGACCTACGCATACGACGAGCAGGTAAAGACGTTCACTAGCATCGTCAAGGATGGCAAGGATACCACCAGCAACCTCAAGAGCCTCGATGAGACGCTCAACAACTACGCCAAGCAGCAGGGTTACACTGTCGAATAACCCTGACAGCAGGTGAGTTGCGGGCTGGGCCAACGGCTCCGAAGCCAACCGGCTCGGCCCGCAGCTTCTTCACCTGATTATTGGAGATACACATGGGTAAAAACGCAACAAAGACCGTTAGTAAAGACGGTATCGTCACTCGTCGCGGCAATATCTGGGGATGGCTGTTCACTGCTCCATTTTGCGTGATTTTCGTGATTTTCCTCGTAGTGCCCCTCGTATATGCATTCGTTATGTCGCTGTTCACATCCAACGTGTTCGGCGTCCAATTCACCGGTTTGTCGAATTACCAGAGGGTGTTCACTGACCCGTTGTTCCTTAAGGGCATGGGGCGCGTGATTCTATACACGGTGGTTATGGTTCCGATTCAGCTTGGCCTGGCCTTGTTCTTCGCTCTGCTGCTCGACTCCCTCAAAAACCGCTTCGCATCCGTGACTCGTTTGGTCATTTTCCTGCCGTACGCGATTCCAGGCGTGGTCGGAGCGTTGATGTGGGGCTTCATGTACTCCAACAACATGGGTCCATTTACCACGTTTTTCGAGTTGTTCGGACTGCCTACGCCTGGCTTCCTCACTCCTGATGGAATTTTCGGCGCGTTGGTCAATGTGGTTACTTGGCAGTGGACCGGCTACTACATGGTGATTCTGTATTCGGCACTTCAATCGGTTCCGCATGAGCTGTATGAGTCCGCGCGAATCGATGGTGCTACGGAACTGCAGATCGCCACACGAGTCAAGATTCCGATGTGCTCCAGCTCGATGGTTATGGTGACCATCTTCTCCCTAATCGGAACCTTGCAGTTCTACACGGAACCGACGGTACTGCGCAATCAGGCACCGACGGCCATACAGCCGGAATACACGCCGAACATGTATGCACAGGCACTGGCGTTCAACTACAACCAGCCCAACTATGCGGCGACGGTTTCGTTCGCCTTGGGACTCATCGTCGTTATCTTTAGCGTCGTCTTTATGAAACTGACGAAGAACCAATCGGGATTGGAGGACTGACATGGCTAAGAATGCACGCAAAGCTGCTAAGGCCAATCACATTCGTGGCAATTCGAGAGTGTTTACGATTGTAGTGTTCTGCCTTGCCATCGTTTACTTCCTCATTCCGGTGTGGTGGCTTATCGTTGCCTCCACCAAGACCAATAACGGCTTGTTCTTTGGCGCGCACGGTTCACTGTGGTTTGACGACAAGTTCGCGTTATTCGACAACATCAAGCAGCTGACCACCTATCAGGGTGGCATCTACTGGCGTTGGATTCTCAACTCCTTCCTGTATGCGTTGGTCGGTGGACTGGGCGCAACCACGGTTGCCGTTCTCGCCGGCTATGGCTTCGCTAAGTTCCGCTTCCGTGGCAAGAAGATGTTCTTCAATCTGGTGCTCGCAGCTCTGATGATCCCGAACACCGCGTTGGTCATCCCCACCTTCCTGCTGATGTCGAATATCGATATCGTTGATACAGTTTGGGCCGTGTTGCTTCCCTCGCTGCTCAACCCCATGGGCGTGTACCTCATGCGTATCTACTGCCAGGAATCGTTGCCCGACGAGATGATCGAGGCCGCCCGTGTGGATGGTGCCGGCGAGCTGCGCACGTTCTTCCAGGTGTCGCTGCCGATTATGACCCCAGCCATCACCACGGTATATCTGCTGTCCACGGTGGGAGCTTGGAATAACTTCTTCCTGCCGCAGGTAGTGTTGACGAACAACAAGTTATTCCCCATCACTGTTGGTCTGACGCAGTGGCAGGTCAAGTCCCAGGCTGGTGCGGCTTCTGAACAGGTGTGGAATTTGGTCACGTCCGGTGCGTTCATATCCATCATCCCGATGGTGCTGGCCTTTCTCTTCCTTCAGCGCTACTGGGTGGGAGGTCTTACGGCCGGTTCTGTGAAATCCTGACGACTTGGCGGGTCTTCTCCTTCGGCCCGCCTTCGCTCTCGACGAGCCCGACGCACATCCTTCGCTTCTTTCGATGTGTGTCGGGCTCGTTGTCATAGTGGCATTATTGAAGGTAAACCGTAATTACAATGTGAATAATGAGCAAATTGTTAAGGAGTGAATAATGCCTAGGCATGTGACCATCAAAGATGTGGCCAAAGAAGCGGGCGTTTCGTTCAAAACCGTTTCCAATGTGCTCAACAGTACTGGCAGTATGCGTGACTCCACGCGAGAACGTGTTGAAAATGCCATTGTCAAACTCGGATATACGGTTAACTTGTCGGCCCGGTCGCTGAAAACCGGCACGACCGGTCTGATAGGACTATCTATTTTTGATTTCTCGCAGCCTTTTGCTCCCTATCTATCTGATCAGGTTATCGACTATGCGCGTCAGCGTGGGTATGGCGTAATCGTTAATACATATGGCCAAGGCGGTGCTGGACTGGCATCGGTTATGGATAATGCCGCCATGTTGGCACCTGATGGATGGTTCGTATTCATTGACCAGCCCCTTGCCAATGAAGGCGCGTTACTGGAGCAGCCGTATCCGTTGGTTGTTGCTAGCGACTATGAAACATATGACAGAGTCGATAAAGTGACCATGCCCAATGTCGAAGGTGTGCGGCAGGCAACCGGCCGTTTGCTTGATGCGGGGTGCCGGAACATCGCGCTGTTCGGTGCATGCGAGGGCAACCGCGATTACGACTACTATATGAACGCTACTGAAGGCACACAGGAGATGCGTGTTCGTGGGTACATTCTTGCTTTCGAAGAACGAGGACTACGTCCGGACATGGATATGCTGTTTTCGTGGGGCCTAATGATGAGCGACAGTGGTGTGCGTGCCGTTAATCACATGTTGAAGCAGGGGGTACGGCCGGATGCGATTGTCTGCCTGAACGATGCTATGGCGATTGGCGTGTTGCATGGTCTTGAGGCGAATGGTCTTCATGTGCCGGAAGATGTGCAGCTTATTGGATACGACAATGTGCCAGAAGCTCAATTCTCCAATCCGTCACTCACCACCGTAGATCCGCATGTGAGCGATTACGTGAAGTGCGGCATAGATATGTTGATTGAACGTATTCAGGGCTACGAGGGGCCAATACGCACGTATTGCACTGATTTCGAGCTTATAGAGCGTGGTTCCACTCGGTTGTAGCGTATAGGTCTCGTGCCAGCAGTTGCTTGGTGCGATGCGTAATGCATACGAATACAGGTGTTTTACCTGTTGAATTGTTGAACGGCATCGCGTCTACCGGACTATGGTTCACGAAAACGGTTACTGCGAAACTACTCGAACAATGCGGCGTCAGTCGCTGGGTAGCCAAGTTGGAACGCGGTGTAGGCGTGCTTGGCGGCCAGTGCGGCGAGGATGAGCAGCGT
>JAIJJM010000082.1 GCA_022728415.1 Collinsella sp.
CTGAAGCAAACAAAGAAAAGAGTGACATTACTGAATTGCTCAGAAAACAGGTCAGACCAGATTGAAGCAATTTAGATAATCGTGCAGACTACGCCCCCTCATATCACATGGAAGGTTTATCTATGGATCAGGTAGTCATTTTTAAACAAATATTTGATAAAGTTCGAAACGATTTAAACTATCAATGGTTTTATTCTGAGCTAAAACGTCACAATGTCTCACATTACATTTACTATTTAGCCACAGAGAATGTTCATATTGTATTAAAAAATGATAATACAGTGTTATTAAAGGGCCTAAAAAACATTGTGTCTGTCAAATTTTCAAAGGATAGGCATCTTATAGAAACGACCTCTAATAAGCTGAAATCCAGAGAGATCACATTTCAGGAATACAGAAGAAACCTTGCTAAAGCAGGAGTTTTTCGGTGGGTTACAAATATCCACGAACAAAAAAGATATTACTATACCTTTGATAATTCATTACTATTTACTGAAAGCATCCAGAAAACTACACAGATCTTACCACGCTAAACCATAACGTCCGGCTTCTCTCACTCCTGAGCCGGACTGCATTGGTTTAATAAAAACCATCAACAATTGTGATTTAGATATTCGGAACCATTCAAATATAACAAAACCCCGTAAAAACGAGGTTTATGGATAAATTTTATTATTGAATACATCAGATTAAATTAATCTTGACATCATAGCTTTCAAGACCCGTCATTTTTTCCCGTGCGGTAAACTGAATACTGGTAACTTCTTTCCCGGTCTTTTTCTTAAGTTCAATAATTTTTTTTGTTATATATTCAGAAATATCTGCTTCTGCTTTTGTTTTTAAGTTTTCAATATTCATCATTTCCTCTTTTAGTCTGTTATGACTTTCCAGTTACACAGTAAGTCGATTATATGGTGCAAACGTGTAAAAGATAAGATGAAACATCGCAATAATCAACATACGATAGTCTAAATTTTACACAAACAGACAAAGAGAATTTTCCTGAATTATCAATGCAATAGCATCAAATCAACTCAAGAGCCTTATTGCTGCTTCCAGAATTTCTTCTGAAGTAACATGTCGATCCGCGGCTACATAAATGACTTTATGATCTCCGGTCAGAGATGGAAACCCTGCGGCCATTACAGTAAGGTGTGTTTTTTCGCCATTTGGATATTCACGCATGATGGTGTTAACTCCAGTCATCGCTGGCACTACCACTGCTGGTTCAGAGTTAAAAAAAACTATGATTTTTTTCATGATGTTACCGTAGTATGTGAGTATCCATCGAATAGACACCAAGCAAAAAAGCTCCCGAAGGAGCCTTCATTTTCACTTTTTTAAATCCAACGACAGACGGCTGGCATTTAAGTATTGTGAAATATTATCAAATGTAATCATCATTGATTTACAAAAGATACATTTTGCCCCGAAAGGATTCATGTCAGAAACATCAAAAGATGATGTTCTATACTGGGAACCATGACAACACGGGCATCTAAAGTGAATATGGTTTGTAATATTGTCTACCTCAAAGCGCCACTACATGAACAGCGGCAGGACCTTTAGGTCCGTTCTCAATACCAAATTCAACTTCCTGATTCTCAGTTAATGTTTTGAAATCGTTGCTCTGAATTGCTGAGAAATGGACAAACACATCTTTGCTGCCATCTTTCGGCGTGATGAAACCAAAACCTTTTTCAGGGTTAAACCATTTCACTAAACCAGTCATTTTGTTAGACATAATTATTACCTTTTGAAGAAATTAGCCCTTGGGCAGAATGGTCCGAAAAAAAATATCAGAGAGAAAAACCAACAAGGAAATCTCAAGAGGTACAAATAATAAAATTATAACAATGACTGCTTCAGATAAATTTGTAACAAACCAGAACACCATTAACGCATGATTAACCACCCATAGCAAGGATTACTTTTGTAAAGAAAAACACAGCAATGAAAGAATAGCTTTATTTATTAATAAAACGTGTCATTCTGATTAAGACCTTTTATCTTACCCTTAAGATTTCAGGAATTTTGGCTCATGGAAGAGTCCTTTTTATTTAAATTTTACATTCCGCGATGTAAATGTTCCGATTTAATATTACCCTACATTTGATGCTTTTTATCTCTTAAAGATTCATAGATCTGTTGACAAGTCACTCCTGCGATGTAGCGTTCGTCAGCAATTTCAGCATAAAGCTGAGCTTCTGCTGCAATATCTCCGAGCATGTTGGTGAGCATTCCTTCGGCGGTTTTGGTTGTTTTGCCTCTGACGGCAGCGGCAAGATCTGCGGTATGCTTCGCTGCGTCAAGGCGTATGGCATATTTTTTTGCTTCGGCACGCAACTGGTTAACACTATCAGACAGATAAGCAGCCCTGGCAGAAATTTCAGCAGATTTCTGTTGCGCATCTTTAACAGCCTCATCACGGGCTATAGTTCGCCCCTGTTCAATTATTCGAGCAGCAAATTGAGCATTTACCTCTTGTGATAATGCGGCAGCATCACGTTCCGCCCATTTTTTTTGCCATCCTCGGTCGCTCCAGACATTTCCGACGATAAATCCTGACAACACGAGAAAAATCACCATGAATATCTGATTCACTGTTCTATCCCCCAGCAGGTTAATGCGCTCTCCTGGTCACGACGAATAACCTGACCGTAACAGTTATTTGAACGAATGCGGCAATCGCGTCCGCCATCCTTAATCCACCAGCGAATCGCTTCGCATGCACCTTTACGATCACCAGCATTCAGCCGCTTATAAAACGTCGACGGGAAACACTTACCGGGGCCAATGTTATAGGGACAAAATGACGCGATACCCGCTTTTTGTGGTTCGGTCAGTGGTACTTTAATATTGCGCTCCACCCATGCCAGCGCCTTATCACGCTCAATGGCGTTGACCTGGTCGCATTTTTCCTTCGACAGTTTCATATTGGGAAAAACGGTTTTTCCATCCACCACTGTGGCACCCCGACAGATGGTCCATATGCCAGAACCATCGCGGTATGCCATTGTGTGGTTACCTTCTTTTTCGTCCAGAAACTGGTCAAGTATCTGAGGAGCAGATGCGCCAGCACCAATCAGCGCCAGAACGGCAGCCGACAGGCCGTATCTGATTTTTGTGTTCATAGATATTTATGATGAGGACGCTCGTGCTTATTGGCAGGATTTTCAATCTTAAAGGAGTACTGATGCTGCAGATAAGACTCAACTTTTTCTGACAATTTTTCTGCTACTTCCAGGAAGACTTGCCGGACGCTCCTTCTGGCTGCTGCCTCATAAAACTCCAGCGCAGCTCCTTCAACACGGTCCATGGCGACATCCAGGTCAAAAATTTCACCGTCAAAGCGTTCTTTGTCCTGTAAGGCTACAGTTACCGTAACTTTATTCTCAAAATTACGGACTCCTTTCACAACCAGTTCATAGTCTTGAGTCATTGGATTACTCTCCTCTCGCAGCCTTACGCCTGTCTTCTTTAATCTTGAAATAAAGATTTGTCAGATACGTCAGCAGGCCAAAAACCAGGCTACCCAGCACACCGATTGCAGCCCACTGTGACGGAGTTACTTTATCGAGTAACTGCAATGCCCAGAAACCAGCATTACCCGCCGATGTGCCATAGGCAACACCTGTTGTTAACTTATCCATTGATTTCATATCCTCACCCCGATGTACACGGATGGTGCAATATGTTTGAAAAGATCGGAGTCTACGGGGTAGTTTTGACAGCACACGTTGTTCTCAACGGCGCTAAAAAAACATACACATTAAAAATGTGGGTAATTATTTTGAAAGAAAGTCATATATAAAATAATAATACGAGAAATGTTTTCATATTTAGTGTACTGTATACGGCCATTTATACAGGAAAAGCCTATGTCAGAACGTAAAAACTCAAAATCACGCCGTAATTATCTCGTTAAATGTTCCTGCCCAAACTGCACCCAAGAGTCAGAACACAGTTTTTCAAGAGTACAAAAAGGTGCCCTTTTGATCTGCCCTCATTGCAACAAAGTATTCCAGACAAATCTTAAAGCTGTAGCCTGATTGATTTTATTAGTAACAAGTATTTTTTATATTTTAATAATATATTTAAAGCAGATAATAAAAAACCCGCCTGAGCGGGTTTGAGATTGTGGTGCTTTTTGTGGGAGTCATCCACTTACGCACTTTGTTTTGCCATGCCAGCAGTTAGCTTCTGCTGTAAAACTATTCATGCAGCAAACCTGCACTTCACCACAATGGTTAGCATACTTTTCCTGATTAAGATTTTGCCAAATATGCTAGCCATTGTTTCATGTATTGGACCTCCTTACTTTTTATTAAAGAGATCCAATATTCACTACTCTGTCCGTATCTCTACTCAGGCATCAGCCTTCTTCGTTATCGTATACAGACGAGCGATGAATTTTAATCAGTAATGATGACATTTGCTGCTGCAGGACCTTTAGCACCACTCTCTATAGAGAAGGTAACCTTTTGACCTTCAAATAAGGTTCGATAATTATCATTCTGAATCGCAGAAAAATGCACAAACACATCTTTACTACCATCAACAGGAGAAATAAAGCCGAAACCTTTATCAGCGTTAAACCATTTTACTAAACCAGTCATTTTATTTGACATTCTACATTCCTTAACTTGAGCCTTTCGGCATAAATGGTTTGCATAACAGAAACGACTTCGTACTTAATTGGAGAGACTCAAAGAAGGAATAAGTGAATAACACCTGAAATGAGAACTGCTTTAGTAAACTACTTCGTATATCGTCTGTTCTTCAAACCGACGCAATCATTAACGCATAGTTGAACATATGAAGCAATGTTTATTTTAGACATCCAGCCATCTTCAACCCCATCAAAAAACTATAGCTTTCTTCAGGAACGTGTGTATAGTGCGCCAAGTTATCAGTATTAAGGAATTTTTTTGTCCCGTAAAATGACAGGAATTGTCAAAACCTTTGACGGCAAAAGCGGCAAGGGTCTTATCACCCCATCCGATGGTCGTATCGATGTCCAGCTTCATGTTTCAGCGCTCAATCTCCGCGATGCAGAAGAAATTACCACCGGATTACGCGTGGAATTTTGCCGGATAAATGGTCTGCGTGGCCCTTCAGCTGCCAATGTTTACCTTTCATGAGCTATATTAAAGCTTTAATTTCAGGCCCCATCGGATCACACATGGAGAGTTTTTATGAATAACCCCGTCTGTCTTGATGACTGGTTGATTGGCTTTAAAAGCTTATGCTGTACTTTGGCCGTAATAGCTCTGCTAATAATATAATAAGCAGACTCATTGTGTTTAGGGACATTGTACTGGAAGAAAACATTTTAAACATCAGGCAAATAACCAAGTCACCAGCTAAATAATAAGTTAACAGACATGAGTCCCGGGATGAGATTCAACATTACCATTGCCCCATTTAAAGCACAAAACCCGCTCATCAGCGGGTTTTCTACTTTTTCTTAACGTCGGGTATACAAAGCCCATCGTTGAAAAAATTTTATCCATATTTTTTGAAAAATGCAAACATCATGTCGCCATCTTCAGCAAAAATCATTTATCTCGTCACCTTCCTCAATTGCGCTTCCGCGTATGCTTCTTCCTGCCAGCACTTTGTTACCAGTTTACCAATGACGTCCGCATACCCCTTATACCACTGATAATCGGTCAGGTCTGGTACCAGCTTCTGGACATGACGTCGTGCCAGCGTGGTCGGTAAACGACTAAACCGGTTTCCATTACAACGCCCACAAATCTTATATACCGGTACGCCATGAAACCGGGTTCTTTTTTCATCCAGAACAATCCCTTTACCCTTACACCCTCTGCACGCTGTGCTGGCTTCGCCCTTACCATGGCAATGCTGACATAGTTCCTTCACCCATTCTTCCTTGATTACAGATTCCCCGCGTCTGTAGTGTTTCACCACTTCGCGCAATACATTATAAAATCCCGTACCTGAACAATGCTCACAGCGAGCCTTACTTGCCGCAGACCTGGAGTAATCAGCAAAGGCAAAACTCACGAGGTAAGGAATAATCTGTAACCGGATTTCTTCACTCAATTTGTTCAATGTCGGGTTATCCAGTGCCATCGCGTAATTTAGCAGGCCTTCAATCGCAAACTGAGGGTCCTGAACACCAACTTTTGCCAGAAATAAGGCCAACCCAAGTGGTGCTTTCGACTGCACCATCCCCTGCGCTGCCATTACATCCGTAATTGTTAAACAACCGGTGCCTGTCGCTGGAGCGTCATCGCTCAATTTTGGAGATTTTGGGGAGTAATATTTTGGTAAGGCTTCAAGGTTCATGCTCGTTCTCCACTTACGCCAGTACGCCAATTGCCAGCGCGCGATCGATAAAACGAAATATCAGCTCCAGTTGGGAGCCATACTTATCTTCAAATGCCACTGTATCCGTATGCAGCTCGTTGTGATGCTTTCTGCACAAAGGCAACACAAAGAGATCATGTGCTTTTGTTCCCATTCCGCCCTGCCCGTGACCAATCAGATGATGCGGATCGTCGGCTGGCATACCGCAGCAAGCACACGGCTGTGTCTTAACCCAACGTGTGTATTTCTCCTTAACCCAGCGGCGACGTTTAGGCAGCTTCATGAAAGATTCCGGAGACTCTGGATCAACGGTGATGCTTACCACCGTCTTTTCCTGTGGTGATTTTTGTTGCTGGTGGGCGTAAGGCAACGGTGCAAGATTTTTTGTGCGTTGTTTCAATATGCTGGTGGCGGTCTGCTCTCCCGGTACGATGTCGCTTTCGCGGTACACCGAGCAGATTTTTTCCGCTGGTAATCCCAGCGAACGACGCGATACAGCCTCAGGTAGTGCATCCACCACCTGATTGCAGACCGCCCACCAGGATAATTCAGCCAAAGATAATTCCCGCTCCTGCGTACCGCTTATTGCGTGACGGATGACGTCAATCACCCATGCTGTCAGATTTTGTTGAGCAAGCAGCTCCAGTGATTCCGATGTCTGGTCACGCAGTTGGTTGTCGCAGTGCCAGCACAACACCATTGCGCCGGTACCATAACGGTGAATGACTGTTTCAGTGTGATGGTAATCGCCATTAGGCCACTGGCAGGATGTAACATGACGTAATAGCCAGTCGGACAATGCGCCAACGCCGCCAGCAGCACGAATCACCCGTTCGTTACTAAAAAACGGCAGCAATGTTTTGTCTTCCGCCAGCGGCTGGCGAACGGCAGGAACGACTCCGGATGGCAGATTACGCATGCTTTTTGGTTCCGGTTCCACCAGCACTCGAGGATTATGAAATATCTGTATGGATTCACGGCCCGGCTTAAGGACCACCAGCCCAAGCTCAGGCACCAGAACAGGTCTAAGTAATACCCGCACGTTACCTCCAGATCCGTTGCTGGAAAGTGCGGGACGCACGTGGTGGGCGTTCGGAATAAGGCAGCCTGACAGAGATTATCCAGTGCCGATAGTCGAGACTGAGAGCTTTCTTAACCTCGAACCCGCGCCTGCGGTAAGAATGAATCAGCCATTCGGCCTGTTCTGCAGTGCATGGAGGGTGCTGGAACCATTCAGACTTGAATGCGTGAGAATACCGCCCGTGCGTGCAGGCAAGAACGGGCGAATTATCAGAATTGTAATATTTTGCGTTGCGTGCCATCGGTTTTCTCCGGTGGCACGGTGTTACTCAGCGGGAGTTCAGCCCCGCGCAAGATTGTAGATGAGTTTATTCTCCTGAAAAAGCAGAAAAGCCAGCTTTTATTCCGATCTCTTTCAATGCCTGTAATGAAGTGACAAACTCACCTTCGCGCAAGATAAATCCGTCCGTGACCCGAGCATCCACAAAATTAATTAACGCAGCCCCATTCTTTCGCAAACACATAATGCGGTAATGACTAACAAGATTTCCATTTTCAACGCACACAGCATAGAGGCCATCTTCACAAAAAATTTTACGCAGTTCTTCGATGTTCATCATCAGAATCCTTCCGGATAATTAGCTCTCCCCTTTAAGGGACCATCCCTCTTATCCCTGCGCGCTACTTAAGTATTTTTGATTCTATTCCGGCACCGTCCAGAACTTCAAACGCGTTGAAAATAAAAACAAAAACCCGCCGAAGCGGGTTAAGTGCGGGTGCGTTGAGGATGCCTGACACATC
>JAIJJM010000083.1 GCA_022728415.1 Collinsella sp.
CGACCGGGACGGCATAGCGAATGCTGATCGCGTTGTAGATATCCACCACCGGATCGATGGCCGGCAGGCTCCCCTCTTTCAGCACCCGCTTGCGCAGCGCCTGCGCCGAACAGGGGGTACGTTTCGCCTTCGCGCCGAAGGCGCTGAACGCTTCATCCCATGCCGCCAGGTGCGCTTGCGCCCAGAGCACATCATCCTGCTGCACCGCCAGGCAGGCCTCGGCCAGCGCCTGCTCGGCATCAAGCTGGGCCTGCGTGACCTCCTCCACAAACACGCGACGGACCTCGACATCGGGCAGGTCGGGACTATCGACCTGCACCTCCTGAATCTCCTTAATAAACTTGGGCGCCACCGGCGCGTGTTGCACGCTCTCGAGCTCCTGCAGGTTGCGCTCGTCGTCGGTCAGGCTCTTAAAGACGGTGTAGTTGTTAATGAGGTTGGTGTACATCTGCACCATGTACTCGTCATCGAACGCCAGCGCCTGCTGTTGCACGTCGATGTTGTAGCCCACCTTGTCGTAGCGCTCCATAAACTGCCACAGCTGATAGCACTTGCGATAGTTGGGGTCCTTCATGATGAGGTTGGTGCGCTGAATGGGGCTGCGGACCGCGCTGCAGCCGTTCATGATCTGGCAGAACGATGCACCGCGCAGCGCCATGACCAGGCGGCGCACGCGGTCGATGCGCATAAAGACGTCCATGTTGTCGGCGTCGTTCTCGGCAAAGCTCTGGCGGTTCTTGACCGTCATCTCGACGTTGTACTCGATCTCCTCGTACGCGTCGTCGATCTTGCTGTGCATCTTAAAGCGGTTGCGGATCTCGTTGCCCGTCGACCAAAAGATCACGTCGGTACGCTTGTCCACAAACGTCAGCAGGCGCTGAATCAGGTGGTAGATAAAGCGATTCTCGTACAGGTCGTACGTCTCGGCGGTATTGACGTTGAGGATGCGCGTGGGGTGGACGCTGCCGTCCTCGCTCGGCGCCAGGAACTGCGTGTTCTGGCTCAGGTGACGGACACTGTCGGCGCTGATCTTTTTGGCAAGCGAGACCGGCACCACCTCTTCCTCGGTGGTGATGAAGCGGCGCGGCTTTTCGATAATGGTGTTGATGGCGTCGAGCGAGTCCTCGATCATGCTGATCCATTCCTCGTCCACCACCTTGACGAGCTCCTCGCGCTGCTGCTCGATCGTAGTGCCCGAGGCCTGCGCCATCTCAAACAGATAGCGAAAGTAGCGGCTGTCCTCCTGGATGGGCTCCATCTGCTCGGAGAAGCTGGTATAGAGGTCCTGAATGGTCTCGGACATGGGTTACTCCATAGGTTGGATCGATCGGAAAGGGGCGGGGGCGACGTCACGCCGCCCCACACTTACACCATTAGTAGAAGTTCTGGATCCGCTGCAGGTACATGACGGAATCGGGCAGGCCGCCCTCGCCAAAGGTCTTCTCGATGTACTCGATCAGGCCCTTCATCTCGTCGCGCACAAAGCTCACGTTCATGGACTCAAACTTCTTGAGCACCTTGCGGGCGATGATGTAGTCCATGCCGCCCAGCTCGGTGCCGCCGCACGCCACGTACACGGGGATAAAGTCGTACATCTGCTTGATGATACGGTTACCAAAGGCCAGCTTAAAGCGGGTCTGCAGGTACTGGTCCAGCTTGTGCATCTTCTGGAGCAGCTCGTCGTCGATCACGTACTCGACCTTGGCCTTCTGGAACAGATACTGCAGGTGGTCGGCCGTCACGTGCACGCGCTCGTGCGGCTCGCACTCAAACGCGTCGGCGCGCTCGTTGAGCTCGATGGGGATCGCGCGGTCGTACACCTTGTCCGTGATGGTAAAGGTGGAGTCGTTGTTGGCCGTGCCAATGAACCACAGGCTGTCGGGAATGGTGAGCTTGCCGTCGTGCAGGCCCTTGGGGTCGGCGGCCCACTGGGTGGGGACCAGATCGAGTACCCATTCGTCGTGACTGGGCATCTCGAGCACCGACAGGATCTCGGCAAAGTAGTACTCCACGCGGGCGAGGTTCATCTCGTCAAGCACGATCATGGACGGGTCCTGGCGCAGGCCCGCCTCGTACACGGCGCGGAGGAACTCGGTCTCGTTAAAGCGCTTGGAAAACTCGTTAAAGTAGCCCAGTACCTCGGTGCGGTCGCGAAAACTCGGCTGCACCGACACGATGGTCGCGGGGTTGTCCAGGTAGCGGCTAAAGCTGTAGGGCAGCGACGTCTTACCGGTACCCGAGATGCCCTCCAGGATCAGCAGCTTGGAGGCGGCCATGCCGGCCACAAAGCGGCGGATGATCTCGGGCGTGTAGTAGAGCTTCATCTGGCTGCAGGCGAACGCGCGGAAGCTGTCGACAAAGTCCTCCAGCGAGATGGCATCGTCGTAGACCGGCGATTCCCAGTCGCGGTACTTAAGGTCCACAAGGGACAGCTTGGGGAAGCGGTTGGCCTGAGCGATCTCTTTTTCCTCGGCAAGGGTCTTGGCCTCGACGGTAGCCTTGGCCATGGCGGCCGCGGCATCCTTGACGCCCTCGCCATCGAGCGCGAGCGACGCGTTGCCCGACACCACGGCAGCCGCGGCGCCCTCGCCCGCGGGTACACCCGTAGCGGCGCCCACCACGTTGCCCACCGTGGGCAGATGGTCGTCGGCAAGAGCCGAGGCACCCACGTACGGAATCTGCTTGGTGCCGCCCATGGCATTGACCTTAAGCGCCAGCAGCTTATTCTTCTCGTCCATGAGGTCGAGCACCTGCTTGTTCAGGCGGCCGATCTCGCGGTAGAGCGCCTTGTTGGACGTATCGTCGCGATGCAGGCGGCGGTTGATACGGTAACGGTGGACCAGAATGGCCACGATCAGCACGGGAACCGCGATGAGCATGGCAAACAGAATGACCGCGCCGATCTTGCCCACCAGGTCGAACGTGGTGAAGTAGGTCATAAAGATGTTGAAGTACTCAACCCAGCCAAACACCAGCAGGTTAAGGATAGAGCTCACGACGGCAACGACGTTGTAGACGACCTTTGCCAGCAGCTCCCAGGCAAATCCCAGAAACTCACTCACCGTCGGTACCCTCCTGCTTGGTCGCGTTCATCGCCGCCTCGGCCTCGGCCTTCAGACGACGGGCTTCCGCGAGCTTGGCCTCGGCCTGGGCGAGCTGCTCGGCGGCATTATCGGCGGTGACAGTAGTGCCCTTGCCCTCGGCGTCCACGATGGCAGCCGCGGCGGCCAGGCGGTCCTCCTCGGCCATAGCGCGCTTGAGGTTCATGCCCACCACGATGAGGTGATACACCTGGTAGATAAAGAACAGCAGCATGGGCAGCACGATCACAACAAGGAAGCCCATGGAGCTGGACAGGAAGTCCATGACCTTGCCCATCTGCGGCAGCGCGAACACGTACTTACCCACGATGTCGCCGTCGCTGATGATGTGCGTATCGGCCACGTCGTTGTTGTCGCCCTTGGTGGTAAAGCTGCGCATGCCGTTGACCTCGTCGATCGCGGCGATACGGTGCGTGTTGAGCGCGTACTCGTTGTCGATGATGGTGTGGAACGTCACGATGTCGCCCACCTCGAGCTTTGAGGTGTCGCACTTTTGGATGATGATGAGGTCGCCCTTGTTAAACGTGGGCGCCATGGAGTCGGACTGCACGGCGAGCGGGGTGAAGCCAGCGATGTCGGAGACGCTGCCGTCCTCGTGCGTGGCGAGCGTGGTAAACGCATACAAGGCCGCCACCAGGATGATGATCCACATGACGACGCTCAGCGCGATGGATGCGACTTTTTTAACAGATTGCATGATGTCCCTTACTACCGTGTCTGACTGGGTCGTGTGCGGCCCGGTGGCCGCCGTGCGTATCTACTGTTCCTCGATGCCCTCAAAGCGCATCGAAACCGAATAGTTAGCTCCCTTTAGCATATTAGTGCAATTTGGGTCCGTTCCCTCGAGCCATATGCGAACGGTTACCGGCTTATCCGTATCTTTTATCAGGTCGAACATATCGCTGGCCGCGGTGGCAGCGCCCGAGTCGAGCCCAAAGACCGTGACAGAACCCGATGAGCCGCCACCCCCGTTGGGGTTGTAGACCCAGGTGTGGCCGTCGGCGGTAAAGCTCATGCGCATGGCGCTGGCCATGCCCTGCGTGTCGGAGCTAAACCGCGTGCCGGATGCGCCGTTGTCGCCGTCCTGGCCGGTCAGGCGCACGCGCAGGTCCGTGCTGCTCATAAAGTGCAGCGTGAACTCCAGGTAGGCGCCGGTGGCGGGATCGGCGGTGGAACCATCCTCGAAGGTAAAGGTCTGGTAGTCGCTCGTGGTGACGGGTTTGAGCTTGGATGCGTCGATGTCCACGCCCTTTTCGCTGGCGATGCGCGCCGAGATCTGGTCGAAGCCCAGGCTGTGGACGTACTCGTCGAACGTAGCATGCTCGTCCAGGTCAAAGCGCAGCGAACCGTCGGCGTTGGCGTCGATCATGAGCATGCGGGTTTTGGCGCTATCGGCGATGGAGAACCAGGCAAAGGTTGCCATGGCTATCGCTACCAGGGCAAACAGGACCAGCACCACGGTGGTGGTAAGTTTGCGGCGCAGGTCGGTGTCGGCGGGCGCGGCGGCGTTGGGCTTGCCGATGGCGGGCGTGCAGTTGGCGGCGGGTTGCTTACACGCCATGGCTACTCACCGTCCAAGGTCGCAAAGAGGGCCAGGTGCAGGGTGCCTGGGTCTTGATGCAGGTAGTCGGCGCTATCGGGGTCGGTGCCCTCGATGTAGTAATAGATATCCAGACGATAGGTCTGGCCCAGCGCCAGCGTGGCGAGCGAGTTTTGCGGGCGCTCGGCCGTCTCGCTCGTGTCCAGCGTAAAGGTGGCCGGGTCCTGTGTCACGTTGGCACCGCAGGCAAGTTGGCCGTTTTGCCAGCCCAGGAGCATGCCCTCGGTGTAGCCGGCAAGGCCAGCCGGGACGGTCATGGGATGCTCGCCGCGATGGCCGCTGTCGGAACTGTCGAGCTCAAAGATGTTGGTGGCGAGCACCTGGCTGCCGCTCGAGATCTTGATGCCCACGCGGGCCGCGCGCAGCAGCTCGGCGTCGGCACCCTGTGGAACCAGCGACTCGGCCAGATACAGGCTCACCTTGCCCTTAACCTTGTTGGCGCCCGTGCCCGTGATGGTGGGACGCAGGTCGATCCAGCCGTGATAAAACGCGGAGCCGTTGTCTTTTGACTGCTCAAATACCGTGGCATCACCGTTGGAATTGTTCTGCGCGCAGGCAGCAAAGCCGTTGAGGTCAAAAGTCGAGACCGGGTAGAGCGTCACGGCGCCGTTCGCGGTGGAGGCCAGAGATGCATCGCCTTGCTGCGACCAGCTGCCGGCATCGGCGTCGCCCAGCTCCAATACCAGCTTGGACGTGTCGCTGTGCACGCTCACCGAGTTGGTGTTGACCTTCATGTTGCTGGTGAACCAGGCATAGGTTGCGGCACTCAGCGTGGCGGCGAGTGCCACCATGACGAGCACGATGTAGGCATGCGCGCGGCGATCGTGGCGGCGGGCGGCGACACCCTCGAGGCGTGCACGCTCGGCGGACGAGCTGGAGGGGGCTGCGGGGCCCGTGCTCTGGGTTTTGGCCTTGCGGTTATTTGCTGGCATGTGCTTCTGATCTTCCATGTCGCTCGTCCCCTTATGCCTTGGCCGCGGCAAAGGCGAGCTGCAGCACCACATCGCGGGCCTGAGCCTCATCGATGCATTGGGCGTCGCAACCTTCCATGTACACAACGTAGCGAACGCTTGCCACCTCGTTGGCGGCCAGCGTGCAGATGGGCGTGGCACCCGCGCGCGCCGTGGGCGTGTCACCGGTGCCGTCCATGCTGTAGGCGCTTATGGAGCGCGCAGGGTCGGAGGCGTAGGTCCAGCCCGAGGCGCCGCCCGCTACGACCACGCCGTCTTGCGCCGTGGTGCGCCTGCTGGTGGCGCCCGCGGTATTGCCTAGGTCGTCGCAGGTAAAGATATGCGTCTGCGTACCCGACTGGGTCGTGATGACCAGGCCCAGGCGCAGCGCGGCCAGCAGCTGCGGATCGCTCGTCACGCTCATCTGGCCCTGATACAGGTACACGTTGAGGGCGCCATCACTGCCTTTAAGGTACAGCGTGCCAGTGAGGGCATAGTCGTCCAGCTGCGCGGTGCAATCGGAGTAGTCGGTCGTGATACCCGCGGCATTTTGGAACGTGCCGCGCCAAAAACGGGAAAGATCGGCCGTCGAGATGGGATAGAGCGTCTTGTCGGCAGCGGCAAGCGTTGCCGTTGTGTCCCATGGTCCGTTGGCCGAAAGGCCAATCTGCAGGTCGGAGCCCTCGTCGCTTACCGTGCGCGCCACGGGTGTCACGTTGGTGTAACGCGAGTTACTAAACCAGGCGTAGGTGGCGGCGCTCAGGGCGGCAACCAGCACGAGCATCCATGCGGCAGCGGCAACCATGCGACGGCGCGAGCTTAGGATGTCTCTGATGTTCGACGTACTCATCCCTGGCCCCCTTACGAACGCTTGCCGGCAAAGCGCAGCGCCAGCGATTGCAAGCTGGTGGCGGCCAGGTTGTTGGTGCAATCGGGGTCGCAGCCTTCCAGCCACACGTATACATCCACACGCACGGGCGTGCTACGGTTGGCGCCCTTGGCAGCGGCGGGCAGGCTACAGATCTTGGTCGTGGCCTCCTTGAGACCAACCACGCCGGTGTTTTCGTTGTAGTCGCAGAAGTTTGCGCTGGTCAGCTGGTCAAAATGGATCGTGGAACCATCGGAGCGGGTACTGTCGAGCACCAAGTGGTTCTGCTCGTTTTCGCCGGCGTCCTTGCCGTCGAGTGTGTTGTAGCGCGCCTGGGGGTTGTGCTCGCCCGAGACCTCAAAGACGTAATGGCCTGTAACGGTGTCGCCCTGCCCCGGAGCATGGGCGACCAGCCCCACGCGCAGGGCGGTGGAGATGGGGTTTGCCGGATCCTGCTCGGTAAAGTCGATGCCCGACAGGTACACGTCGGTTGCGACCGAGTTGGTGGCCAGGTACAGGGAGGTCTTGTAGTAGTCGGAGTGCTTGGCCGCGCCAAACATGTTGGCGAACAGGGAGTCCTGCGTGGTTCCACCGGTAAAGCCCGTTACCTTTTGGAACCCGTTGAGCACGTTATCGGTCGAGACGGGATCGAGCAGGCCCGCAAAGCTCAGACCGGCGTTGGTCTTGTACTCACCGTCGTACTCGTTGGAGATGAGGAAGGTCACGCCCGTGCCCGCGGCCATCTTGACGTCGGTGATATGGCGGTTGGCGTTGTAGATGTACCAGGCATACGTTACGGCTCCGGCAGCAGCAAGCGCCACCAGCAACGTGGCGAGCATGCGATTGAACTGTTTTCGCAGCGAGCGCGCGTCCGACATGCTCCTCCCCCATTTGCCGCGTTGTAAACTGCTTGGGCACCATTTGCCCATAATGGAACCATTTTACGCGAACGTGCAGTTCATCGGGGGTACAAACGTGACTTTCCGCGTGCTGTTCGCGCTGCATCGGAGCGGATAGGATCGCAAATCGGCGCATTTTAAAAAATAGTTCTTGCCACTGGGTGGGAGCTCCGTTATATTATTTCCTGCGCACTCGCGCACCCTTGATCGGGCGTTTAGCTCAGGGGGAGAGCGCTTCCCTGACACGGAAGAGGTCAGAAGTTCAAATCTTCTAACGCCCACCAAATGTTCACAGCTCAGAGGCTTCGCCTCTGAGCTGTTTTGTTTTATACCGCCCAGCCAAAAGGACGCCTCGGCACCCAAAACCACCTCAACAGCCCCAATAACCATCCCAGACAAGACCGATGCCGCCCCCGCACCTCTGGCAACCATTCCAACCGGGCCCCAAGCCGTCTCGATGCCGCCGCAGCAAACCCAACCAAGCCCACAGTTGCCCAAACAACCCCAGCGAGCGCCCCAACCGGGCCTGGATGGGCCTCGATGCCACATCCGGACAACCTTCCTATAGTCAGGTCTAATACTTTTCCGCGAAGTGAACGAGCTTATTTGAACCCCCAAAGCATGCACACTTTTTGAAGCCAAAACCGCAGGATTCCAATGTCAAAACCGCAGGAAATGAGCCGCCAAAAGTGTCGATGCTTCGGGGGTCC
>JAIJJM010000084.1 GCA_022728415.1 Collinsella sp.
TCAACGGTGGCCAAGCTCTTGCTTCGCTTCCACGATGCCACGAAGGGCGCCATTCGCCTGAACGGCGTCGATCTGCGCGACCTTTCGCAAGACGATATCCGCGGGCGTATCGCCTATGTGCCGCAGAAGGCATGGCTGTTCTCGGGTACGGTGGCGAGCAACCTGCGCTTTGGTAACGAGGGCGCGACCGAGGCTGACATGCTCCATGCGCTGGAGGTTGCCCAGAGCACCTTTGTGCTCGACCAGCCCCAGGGGCTCGATACGCCGGTGGCCCAGGGCGGCACGAACTTCTCGGGTGGTCAGCGCCAGCGCCTGGCGATTGCCCGCGCACTCATGAAGCATGCCGACCTGTATATCTTCGACGACAGTTTTTCGGCTCTGGACTTTAAGACCGATGCGGCACTGCGCCATGCGCTGCAGGACGAGACGTGCGATGCCGCGGTGCTCATCATCGCCCAGCGCATCTCGACCATTCTGCATGCCGACCAGATCGTGGTGCTCAAGGACGGTGAGGCCGTGGGCCTAGGCACGCACGACGAGCTCATGGAAACCTGCGAGGTGTACCGCGCTATCGCGGAATCGCAGATGAAGGGAGGTGAGTAGCATGACCGAGGAGCTCAAGAAGCAGAGCATCGCCGATGACGCCGCGGCTGCAGAGACAGTCGAGGAGACGGGCGCCACGCCCGACCTGGACGATAAAGCCAAGGCAGCGGCGGAGCGCGAGGCTCGCCGCCAGGCACTCTACGAGGAAAATGAGCGCGCCGAGGACGAGCGCGCTCGCGCCGAGGCGGAGCGCATGCGCGACGTTGACGACGAGGACGAGGACGAGACGCCCCGCGACACCTGGGCGACGGTGCGCCGCCTGTGGAGCGAGGCCGCCGGCGACCATTGGCGCTTCTATATCGTGTTCGCGAGTATTGTGTTCTATGCCATCTTTAACACCGCGGCGCCGGCTTACAGCGCCCGCGTGATCGATGAGCTGTGGGGGCACATGAAGCTGGCGTTTGCCAACAACACCACCTTCAGCATTACCTGGGAGAACTGCGGCAGGACCATCTTTATCTACTTTATGATCTGGACCGCCGCCGCCTCGTTCTACGCACTCCAGAGCTTTTTGATGTCGAGCGTTGCCGAGCGCCTCAACCTGCGCCTGCGCAACCGCATCGCACAAAAGCTCAACCGTCTGCCGCTTGCCTACTTTGACGCGCATCGTCCCGGCGAGGTCGTCAGCCGTGCGACCAACGACTTGGACAAGATGTCCGAGAGCATGCAACGCGGCCTGCTGCAGCTTCTGGTGTCGATCGGTACCGTGGTGGGCGCCGTGAGCGTGATGTTCGTGTTTAGCGTGCCGCTCACGCTCGTCTTTTTGTTCTTTACGGCGCTTTCGCTGCTGGTGACGAAGGTCGTGTCGCGCCGCACGCACGATGTGACGGGCGAGCGCCAGGAGTGGGTGTCCAAGATTACGAGCGCGGTCGAGGAGGGCTACTCGGGCCGTCTGGTGATCCGTGCGTTTAACCGCGAGCGCCAGAGCTCTGCCGAGGTACACGAGGCTTCGAAGGAGCTGGCGCGCGTGAGCACCAAGGCCGACTTTATGATTAACGCCGTCGGCCCCGCGGTGCGCTTTATCGGCCGTTTGGCGCAGATCGTGATCGCGCTGGTGGGCTGCAGCATGCTGGTTGCCGGGCATATGACCGTCGGCGTGTTCCAGGCGTTCTTCCAGTTTATCTACGAGGCGTCCGAGCCCATGACGCAGCTGTCGTTCACCTTTAACTCGCTGCAGAGCGCGCTGGCGAGCGCCGAGCGCGTGTTCGACCTGCTCGACGAGCCCGAGATGGAGGCCGATCCGTTGCCGGTGGCCGCCGCCAAGCTGCCGGGCAAGGTGGAGGGCCGCGTCGCTTTTGAGCATGTGCGCTTTGGCTATTCGCCCGACAAGCCGCTTATGCAAGACGTGTCGTTTACCGCCGAGCCGGGTCAGAAGATCGCCGTGGTGGGAACCACGGGTGCGGGTAAGACCACGCTCATCAACCTGCTCATGCGCTTTTACGAGATCGAGGGCGGCCGCATTACCCTTGACGGCGTGGACACGAGCCGCATGGACCGCGGCGAGCTGCGCCAGCAGTTTGGCATGGTGCTGCAGGACGCCTGGCTATTTGATGGCACCATTGCCGAGAACATCGCCTACGGCTGTCCCGAGGCGACGCGCGAGGAGATTGTCGCGGCCGCACGTGCCGCTCAGGTCGACTTCTTTGTGCGCACTATGCCGCAGGGCTACGACACGCGTGTGGCTAACGATGCCGAGAGCATCAGCCAGGGCCAACGTCAGCTGCTGACCATCGCGCGCGTGCTGCTCAACAACCCGACGATCCTCATCCTGGACGAGGCGACCTCAAGCGTGGACACGCGCACCGAGCTCGCCATCGGCCGTGCTATGGATGCGCTCATGCGCGGGCGCACGAGCTTTGTGATTGCGCACCGTCTGTCGACGATCGTCGATGCCGACCTCATCCTGGTCATGGATCACGGCAATATCATCGAGCAGGGTACGCACAAGGAGCTGCTGGCTGCCGAGGGCGCTTATGCCGACCTCTACCTAAGCCAGTTCGCATAAGGTGACAAAGGGTCAGTCCCGCATGTCACATCGAAAAGAAGGCACACCGGAGGCAGTTCATCATTCCCTGGTGCGCCTTTTGTGTTGGCGTTCATGCTGTGACGGTTGCCCGCGGCCCTAGCGCTCGTCCACGAACTTGGCGACGAGGGTCTTGAGCTCAGCCACCTCTTGCTCGAGTTCCTTGACGCGACGGGCGTTTTCGGTGATGCCCTGACGGTTGAGGGCGCTCTGCTCGGCGGCATCGTCGGGCATGTACTCGCGATGCTGCTTGGCGTCGAAGCTCTCCTCGAACACGCGGCAGCCGTTGCGCTTGATGATGCGCCCGGGCACGCCCACGACGGTGCAGTTGTCGGGCACGTCCTTGACGACGACCGAGTTGCCGCCGATCTTGACGTTGTTGCCGATGTGGATGTTGCCAAGCACCTTGGCGCCCGTGCCCACGGTGACATTATTGCCCAGGGTGGGGTGGCGTTTGCCGGTCTCGTTGCCGGTGCCGCCGAGCGTGACGCCCTGGTAGAGCACGCAGTTGTCGCCCACGATGGTAGTCTCGCCAATAACGACGCCCATGGCGTGGTCGATAAAGAAGTGCTTGCCGATCTGCGCGGCGGGATGAATCTCGACGCCGGTGATGTGGCGGGTTAACTGCGAGAGCACACGGGCAAGCGATCGATGGCCGTGTTCCCACAGCCAGTGCTCGGGCACATGATTCCACTTGGCGTGCAGGCCGGGGTAGGACAGGAAGATGACCAGGCCATTTTGCGCGGCAGGGTCCTGCGCCTGGACGGTCTTGATGTCCTCGCGAATGGTGTTGATAAAGCTCACCGGCCGCCCTCCCTTAGCGCCGTGATAATGCGATTCAATAAAGTATAGCGATTCGCTAGGGATTAGGAAGGGCAATCTTGCTTTGCTTTAGGCGACAGGTGTCAGTTATGCAAACTTGCTGGTAATGAAGTAAGACTTTTGAGGGGTTTGGCCCGTGCTCGCGCCGCAACCGTATACTGGTCAACTTGGACGTGTCCGCGCCCACAACTGAGAGGTTTTACTTCATGGGTTTCATCAATTTTATCGCCGAGCTGCTTAAGGATCCGCGCACTGCGATTGCCAGCTGGATCGCCGCCGGCCCGCTCATGGCCTACGGCTGCGTGTTCCTGATCATCTTTATCGAGACGGGCGTGGTGTTCTTCCCGTTCCTTCCCGGCGACTCATTGCTGTTTGCCTCGGGCTTCTTTGCCCATAACGGTGGCTTTAACATCGTGGCGCTTCTGGCCACCGCATGGGCCGCAGCCATCCTGGGCGATCAGTGCAACTTTATGATCGGCCACTTCTTTGGCCGCAAGATCATCGCCTCGGGCAAGGTAAAGGCCATGACGCCCGAGCGCATCAAAAAGTCCGAGGATTTCCTGGATAAGTGGGGCCATCTGGCCATCTTCCTCGGTCGCTTCTTCCCGTTCATCCGCACCTTTGTGCCTTTTATCGCCGGCATGGGCGGTATGCACTGGCGCAACTTTGTCATCTTTAACGTGCTGGGTGGCATTACCTGGTCGACGGTCTTTACGCTGCTTGGTTACTTCTTTGGTGGCATTCCGTTTGTGCAGGAGCACTTTGAGCTGCTGATCGTGGGCATTGTCGCCGTGTCGATCATCCCGACCGTGGTCGGTCTGGTTAAGGCTAAGCTCGGTAAAAAGAACGCCTAGTCCGAGCTCGTTTTCAGACGTTAATTCCAAGGCCCGTCATCGGATTCGATGGCGGGCCTTCTGTGTTGAAGGCAAATGAAAATACTTTACTTAGTTAAAGAAAAGCGTTTTATCTAAGGCGTGCGGGGAGTACAATCACCTGCATGCGAATCGACGCGCCATCGGCTTTGATGCTGCCCGCGTGTCCTGCCCGGCTCTACGCTCCGGGTATGCGACGTTGCGACGCGGCCGGCTTCGGTCCTTGCGTGCGGGTTCGCGAGTATGCAACCGTGTATGTAAGGAGCGACATATGACTGTCGAGAAGAAGGATATCGATTGGGGTAGCCTCGGCTTTAGCTACATGAAGACCGATTACAGCTACGAGGCCCATTGGAAGGACGGCGAGTGGGACGAGGGCGGCCTGACCACCGACCACACCATGCACGTCTCCGAGTGCGGCGGCATCTTCCACTACTGCCAGGAGGTCTTTGAGGGCCTGAAAGCCTACACCGCCGAGGACGGCAGCATCGTCTGCTTCCGTCCCGACATGAACGCCGAGCGTATGTACAACTCCGCCCAGCGTCTGGAGATGCCCCCGTTTCCCAAGGACAAGTTTGTCGAGGCCGTCAAGCAGGTCGTCTCTGCCAACGCCGCATGGGTTCCGCCCTTCGGTTCTGGCGCAACCCTGTATGTGCGTCCGTTTATGATCGGCTCCGGTGACGTGATTGGCGTGGCTCCCGCTCCTGAGTACACGTTCCGCATTCTCGTGACCCCGGTCGGTCCGTACTTTAAGGGTGGCCTCAAGCCTGTCAAGCTGCGCGTTTCCGAGTACGACCGCGCCGCACCGCACGGCACTGGCAACATCAAGGCTGGCCTCAACTACGCCATGTCCCTGAAGCCCACGATGGAGGCTCACCGCGAGGGCTATGCCGAGAACCTGTATCTCGACTCCGAGTCCCGCACCTATGTCGAGGAGACCGGTGGCGCCAACGTCCTGTTCGTGAAGGAGGACGGCACCCTCGTCGTTCCCCAGTCGCACACCGACTCCATCCTGCCCTCCATCACCCGTCGTTCGCTCGTTCAGGTTGCTCAGGACCTGGGCATGACCGTTGACCAGCGTCCCGTCGAGTGGGCTGAGGTCAAGGCCGGTACCTTTGTCGAGTGCGGCCTGTGCGGCACCGCTGCCGTCATCTCCCCGGTGGGCGAGATCGACAACAAGGTCTACGGTGCCGACGAGACCGTGACCTTCCCGGCTGGCTACACCGAGATCGGCCCTGTGATGAAGAAGCTCCGCGAGACCCTGACGGGTATCCAGTCTGGTGCTATCGAGGATAAGCACGACTGGGTTTACACCGTCGCGTAAGCTGCCTTACCCGTCTGGGCAGAGAGCAAGTTCTCTCCCGGCGCGTCCTCGGACATGAAAGAACCTCCGCTGCGCACTTCGTGCGGCGGAGGTTCTTTCATCCTGCGGAGTGCGCCTTGAGGGGGACCTTCGCGACAAAGGAAACCGCCCCGTCGAAGTATGCATTCGACGGGGCGGTTTATGCATATACCTGATCAAGGATACGCTGCGGATCTGTTAGAACTTGACGGCCGGTGCCTGGCGGGCTGCTTCGGCGGCCTCGAAGCCCTGGCGCTCCTTAAACTGAAAGATGCCGGCAAAGATGACGGCCGGGAAGGTCTGGATGGCGTTGTTGTAGCTGAGCACGCAGTCGTTGTAGCTCTGGCGCGCGTAGCTCACCTTGTTCTCGGTGTCTTCGAGCGTGGCTTGGAGCTGCGTAAAGTTGGTGTTCGCCTTAAGATCGGGGTAAGCCTCGGCCACGGCGAAGAGCTGGCGCAGGGCGCCGGTCAGCACGTTGTCGGCTTCCATCTTGGCTTCGGGCGTGGTGGCGCTCACGGCGGCGTTGCGCGCGTTGACAACGGCGGCAAGCGTGTCCTGCTCGTGTTTGGCGTAGCCCTTGACGGTCTCGACCAGGTTAGGGATCAGGTCGTTGCGGCGCTGCAGCTGCGTGTCGATGTTCTGCCAGGCGTTATCAATGCGATTGCGCTTGGTGACCATGTTGTTGTAGATGCCGGCGATGGCGCAGACAATCACAACGACAACAACGATACCGATGATGACGGGAATCATGGTGTCTCCGTTTCGAATGGCCGCGGCGTCTTCCGCCGGCTGCCGTTGGTGTAACGCTACTAGTATACCCGCAACCTTTGGCGATACCGAACTTTCCGGTAAGCGTTATGTTTCCACCAAGGTGAGGCCATTCGCCAGGGGGCGGGCGATACAGGTGTAAGATATGCGACAGATTGGTGAGTGCTGTCTTTTCCTTGAGGAGGGCGATGCGTATGGACCTTCGCATCAAAAAAACCTATCGGGCCCTGTTCGAGGCCTTTACCGAGCTGCTCGAAGAGCATCGGTTTGAGGACGTGACGGTTGCCATGCTGTGCGACCGCGCTATGATTCGTCGGACGACGTTCTACAAGCACTTCCGCGACAAAAACGATTACTTTGCCTTCTATATCGATGAACTTATGTCGGGCCTGCCGCAAAAGCGGGCCGATGCAGATGGCGCGGAGGGCGCCGAGGACGTGCGAGCGCTTCGCCACGAAGTGTTCGCCGATGCCATGGATCTGATTCTGGCGCATGAGCAGCTCATGGATAACATTTTGGCGAGCAGTATGTCGGGTATGCTGACCAGCATGATTTGCGACCGCATCGCGCGCTCCATACGCGGGCGCGTGATGAGCGCGCTTGACGAGGACGCGCTCGCGCCCGTATCGCTCGAGACGACGTCTGAGTTTGTCGCTGGCGGCATTATTCGGCTCTTTACCATGTGGTGGGAATCGGGCCACGTATTAGAGCGCCGATCCGAAATCGCCGACGTGGTCGACGCGCTGTTCGAGCGGACCATGACGCCGGTGAATCACTAAGAGTGGCGGAGAGAGGGGGATTCGAACCCCCGGAACGCTCTCGCGCTCAACGGTTTTCAAGACCGCCGCATTCAACCGCTCTGCCATCTCTCCGTGAGTCGTAATGATAGCATCGTTTTGGATTTGCAACAGGGGAGGCGAATGATGACGAGCACCGAAATCGATGAGAAGTTCATGCGCGAGGCGCTGGCGGAGGCGCATGCTGCCGCGGCGGTGGGCGAGGTGCCGATCGGTGCCGTAGTGGTGCGCGCGGGTGAGATCGTCGCGCGGGCGCATAATCGCCGCGAGCTCGACCAAGACCCTTCGGCGCATGCCGAGTTTGCGGCCCTATGCGCCGCCGCTCAGTCGCTTGGACGCTGGCGCCTTTCCGATTGTACGGTCTACGTGACGCTCGAGCCCTGCTGCATGTGCGCGGGGCTTATGGTTAACGCGCGCGTGGGGCGCTGCGTGTACGGCGCGGCCGATGCTAAGGCGGGCGCTCTGGGGTCGCTATACGACCTCAACGCCGATTCGCGCCTGAATCATCGGTTTAATGTGACCGCCGGCGTGCTGGCAGACGAGTGCCGCGCGGTGCTGAGTGGTTATTTTGCCGGTTTGCGCGGTGTCGACGGCATCAGCTGCGGTTTGAACCTTGAGGCGCACGCCGCTCATGCCGAGGCGCTCGCGGGTGTTGGGGATCTTGCCGACGAGACGGTCGACTTTGGTTCCGTGCAGCGGCGGCCCCGCCGTGTGCTGCTGGCGATCGACTCCTTTAAAGGCAGCGTGTCGAGCTCGCAGGCAGAGTCGGCAGTTGCCGGGGGCGTGCGCCGCGTGTGGCCCGATGCCCAGGTAAGCGCGCTGCCGCTGGCGGATGGCGGCGAGGGAACGCTCGATGCCGTTGCTGCGTGCGGCGGTGAGATTGT
>JAIJJM010000085.1 GCA_022728415.1 Collinsella sp.
GTTTGTCTCAATCTGTAACATCTAGCAGTGAAAACGGGGTCTACGTGTTACAGATCGAGACGTTTGCCTGGGTAGGTATCCCGCCCCATTACATCCCGGTCAACAACACGACATCGAGAGTCGTCACGATGATACCGATCCCTACGAGCAGCGCATTGAGTGGGCGCGAGTTGGCGTATTTGCCCATGACGCGGCGTGAGCTGGTGAGCCGTATGAGCACAAAGACCGTAATCGGCAGCTGAAGCGACAGCAGTGCCTGACTCCAGATAAGCCCCTCAAAGGGGTTTGGGACGACAAGGCACGATGCGACGGCACCGGCGAAGCAGGCCGCCACGCCGATCGAGGAATGTCGGTCGTGGATATCGTATTCCTCGTCGAACATGCCCGCGGTGATGGTGCCCGCCGCCATGCCCGCCGTCACGCTGCTCGATAGTCCCGCGAACAGCAGCGCTACCGCAAAGATGGTCGAGCTTGCCGTGCCCAGAATGGGGGAGAGCGTGGCCGCCGCGACGGCGAGGTCGTCTACGACAATGCCATGCGCAAAGAAGGTCGTCGCGGCCAGGATGACCATGGCCGAGTTGATTGCCCAGCCCACGCCCATCGAAAAGAGCGTGTCGAAGAGCTCGTAGCGCAAACGTTCTTCGATAACTTGCTCGCCTTGGCCTTCGAAGTGCATGGATTGGATGACCTCGGAGTGCAGGAAGAGGTTGTGGGGCATAACGACCGCGCCCAGGACACTTACGATAATCGCGGCAGAGCCAGTGGGCATACCGGGCGTGATCCAGCTTGCGGCGGCCTGCGGCCAGTCGACCTTGACTAGTGCAAGCTCGGCCAAAAACGAGAGTCCTACCACGCCTACGAAAGCGATGATCCAGCGTTCGGCACGCTTGTAGGAGCTCGTCATGAGCATCGCCATCGACACTGCCGCCACGATGACGCAGCCCGCGCGCACGGGCAGCCCAAAGAGCATTTGAAGGGCAATTGCACCACCCAGGACTTCGGCCATGGCGGTGGCGATGGTCGCGAGATAGGCACTGGCGAGCACCGCGCGCCCACCGAAGCGGGGGAGGTAGCGTGTCGTGGCCTCGGCAAGACAGGCGCCCGTGGCGATACCCAGGTGTGCCGCGTTGTGCTGCAGCACAATGAGCATAATCGTGGACAGTGTGACGATCCACAGCAGCGCGTAGCCAAACTGCGAGCCCGCGGCCATATTGGAAGCCCAGTTGCCCGGGTCGATAAAGCCGACGGTCACGAGCAGCCCGGGACCGATGCGCCGCGCAATGTCTAGGCCTCCGTGACCACCGGTGCGTCGGGAGCCAAAGTGTTGTTTGAGGTGGTTGATCATGGTCGGTTCCTGCATAGGGGCAGCGCGGCGCCGCGCTTGGGTTATGCGGCGCCGCGCGCTCGGTTTAGGTTGGGGTTACTTGCGCGCCTTGCCCTGGTTGGCCACGGCGTCAATCTTGGCGGCGATGGTCGCCGGGTCGCCGATGTAGCGCTTGTCGAGGACGTTGAAATCGGTGTCGAAGGTGTAGACGAGCGGCACGCCGGTGGGGATGTTGACCTTGAGGATCTCCTCGGGCGTGAGGTGCTCGAACTTCATGACGAGAGAGCGCAGGGAGTTGCCGTGTGCGGCGATGAGTACGCGCTTGCCGGCGAGTATCTGGGGGCGAATCTCGTCTTCGAAATAAGGCCAGGCGCGGGCGATCGTATCCTTGAGGCACTCGGTATAGGGCAGCTGATCGGGTGCGACGTCGCGGTATTGCTCCTGGGTGTGGGGATCGCGCGCATCGTCCGGCTCGAGTGCCGGTGGGCACACGTCGAAGGAGCGGCGCCAGATGAGCACCTGTTCGTCGCCGTGCTCTGCCGCGGCATCGGCCTTGTTGAGGCCCTGCAACGCGCCGTAGTGGCGCTCGTTGAGCTTCCAGGATTTGATGACGGGCAGCCACTCGCGATCCATTTGGCCGAGCACGATGTTGAGGGTGTGGATCGCGCGCTTGAGGCGCGAAGTGTAGCAGACGTCAAAGTCGAAACCGGCTTCTTTGAGGGCTTGACCGCCTGCGGCGGCTTCTTCGCGGCCCGTGTCGGTGAGCTCAACATCGGTCCAACCGGTGAACAGGTTGAGTTTGTTCCACTCGGATTCTCCGTGACGGATAAGGACAAGTTGCATCGTCTGCTGGTCTGCTTGGTGTGCCATAGGGGCCTCCTTGATTTGGCACGGTGTGCGTGCCGTTTGCTTGACGCCGCAAAGGATACCCGTTTTAGGCTTAAAAGTTAACCAAGACTAACAAAATAGTTGTATTTGAATGGGATGGTGAAAGGGGGCTGCCGAAATGTCTCGATCTGTAACAACTAGGGATGGAAATTGGGCCGAGGTGTTACAGATCGAGACAGGAAGAAATGGTCCTATGGAAAATCTCGATCTGTAACAGCTGACCGCCAAAACCGGCCCTTCGTGTTACAGATTGAGACATTCGGAACCGTCTCCCAAAAGCATCTCAATCTGTAACAGTTAGGCGTCGAAATATGGTCTTCCTGTTACAGATTGAGATGTTTGAAGCGGTGAGCTTATAGGTCGAACTTGGGGCCCTTGTTGTCGCCCTTGAGGTCGGCGGTGTCCAGGCGCATCATGCAAAAGTCCGCATGGCCCTCGTCGGATTCCTCGTCCTCGGCATTCATGCCGGTCAGAGCGGTCTGGTAGGGGTCGATGCCATCGACCACGGTCACGTTGAACTTCTCGCTCGAAGCGCCCGGCACGCGGAAGGTGGCGTTGTCGATGGGCTCGATCGACACCTCGGGCGCGTGCTCTACCTGAGGCACCCACTCATAGGGCGCACGGTAGGCGCGGTAGACCATGTTGGAGCTAAAGCCGGGCGCCGGTGCCTTGAAGTAGGGGCTCAGATACTCCCAGACAATCTCGTGCTCGGGCGTGACCTCGATCAGATGACCGTCGGAGCCCTCGGTGATAAGCGTGTTGCCGTTGGGCAGACGCTGGGCAGAGCTGATGAACGGCGAGTAGAAGCGGCTGCCGTCGGCAAAGGGGAGCCAGCCGGCTTCGAGCGGGGTGTACTGCCACGTGATCTCGAGCGTGATGGGGTTGAACTGCAGGATGCGCGAGTAGTCGCGGTGGACGGCGTTGGTGCCGTCGGGCGCGATGGCGTTGGGCGCGTCGTATCCCGCGGCACCGCCGTTATCGAAGACCAACAGATCGCCCTCGCCGGGAAGGCCCTTGGGGATCATATGAAAGTGATGCTGGCCGATAATCCAGCCGATCTTTTTCTCGGCATCGCTGCCGTCGAAGCGCGGGCCGAGCTTCCAGACGATCTTGCCCGTCTTTTTGGAGATGATGGCCAGGATATTGGCGTTGCGGCAGTCGAAGATGAGGTTTTCGGGGGCAAAGCGCTCGTCACCGCGGTCGTACCACTTGTTGGGGCCGAGCTCCGAGACGCAGTTGATGTGCAGCCAGTCGCCGCCGGCTTCGCCGCGCATGGAGGGATTGTTGTAGAGCGACTTTTTGGCTGCCTCGTCAAAGCCGAACTCTTCAAAATGCTCCGACGCGCGCCACTCCCAGACGACCTCGCCGTCCCAGGTGACCTCGATGACCTTGTCGTCGATCAGGAGCTTGTCGCTGATCTCGGGGTGATAGCTGTTCTCGTGCGTGAGGATGATGGTGTTGCCGCCGTCCGTGCGCGGCTCTAGGCCGGGCGCATAATAGCCCACGGGCGAGCCTTCGCGCTGGTAGTCGTGGTGCTGACGCGCCTGCCAGGTGGGGTCCTTGCCCTCGTCGGCCACGAGTTCGGTATGGTCCCATTTCCACACAATATTGCCGTCCCAGTCGACTTGCAACAGGTCGAGCTGGTCCTGATAGGCTGCCGCGCCGCCGCGTGCGCCCGAGGTGCCAAAGACTTGGCCGCCCGGCAGCAGCTTGTTGGGGAAGCCGCCCAGACCCGCCCAGCGGTTGACCTCGCGGCCGTTCATGTCGATGAGCAGCGCGCCGCCCGGGGTGGGGAAGATGGTGTAGCCGTTATAGGCACGCTCTTTGTCGTAGATGAGTGTGCCGGTGGGATGAATGCTCGGATAGCCCATGAGTGACTCCTGTCTGCACGGTTTCGGTTCCCGATAGTCTACAACCTACTAAACATATATGAATATATGGAATTGAGGTACTCGGGTATCGCTTTTTCAGAATGACCCCTTGGGGAGGGAGGAAACGGATTACTCAGGGGGTCAGTCAGACTAAGTGATCCGTTTCCCTCCGTCCCTAAGGGATCATTTGTTGCGTGCGTTACGCAATTGTTTCGAAACGGGCAGGAAACATAACGGATCGGCGATACTTCTAGTATGCCTATTCAACTGACTGTCTAACACCAAGGGGAGGATCGCGATGCAGGCAGATTCCGCTCAGCAGCAGGGCCTTTATCGCCCCGAATTCGACCACGATGCATGTGGCATCGGCGCGCTTGCCGATATCAACGGTGAGCGCCATCACCAGATTCTGGACGATGCACTGTCCATTCTGGTCAACTTGGAGCACCGCGGCGGCACGGGACTCGAGAAGAACACCGGCGACGGCGCTGGCATCCTGTTCCAGGTTCCGCATCACTTTTTCCGTAAAGAGGCTCAAAAGTGCGGCCAGATTCTGCCGGCAGAGGGCGACTATGGCGTGGCCATGCTGTTCTTCCCGCAGGATGACAAGGGCGTGGAGGATGCCCGCCGCGTGTTCGAGGAGGGCTGCGCCGAGGCCGGCGTGCCGCTGCTCTTTTGGCGCGAGGTGCCGGTCGACCCGCACGACCTGGGCGAGACGGCCCGCGCCTGCATGCCTACTATCCTGCAGGCCTTCCTGGGCCGTCCGGACGACACGCCCGCCGGCGATGCCTTTGAGCGTCGCCTGTACGTGTGCCGCCGCACCATCGAAAAAAAGGCCGACGCCGAGTTTGCCCTGCGCGACAAGATCTTCTATGTGTGCTCCATGAGCTCGCGCACCATCGTGTACAAGGGCATGCTGGTCGCCACGCAGATGCGCCGCTTCTTCATCGATCTCAACGACGCCGCTGTCAAGACGGCCGTAGCACTCGTCCACTCGCGGTACTCCACCAACACCACGCCCAGCTGGGAGCGCGCGCACCCCAACCGCTTTATCATCCACAACGGCGAGATCAACACCCTCAAGGGCAACGTCAACTGGATCCGCGCCCGCGAACCCAACCTGTACAGCCCCGTGCTGCAGCACGATCTTGAGCGCGTGATGCCCATCATCAACCGCGAGGGCTCCGACTCCGCGATTCTGGACAATGTGCTTGAGTTCCTGGTCATGAACGGTCGCCCGCTTACGCGTGCCGCGTCCATGTTGCTGCCCGAGCCGTGGGACCACAACGACAGCTTGAGCGAGGAGCGCCGCGCCTACGACGCTTACCAGTCCATGCTCATGGAGCCGTGGGATGGCCCGGCGGCCATCGCCTTTACCGACGGTCGCACGCTGGGCGCCGCCCTCGACCGTAACGGCCTGCGTCCCGCCCGCTACTATGTGACGCGCGACGGCCGCTTTATGCTGGCAAGCGAGGTGGGCACCATCGAGGTGCGCCCCGAGAACATCCTGACGAGCGGCTGTCTGGGGCCGGGCCAGATGCTCGAGGTCGACTTTGCCCGCGGGCGCGTCATCTACAACGATGAGCTGCGTGCCCGTTACGCCAAGGAAAAGCCCTACCGTGATTGGATTGCCGAGGAGACGCTGACCGTCGACGCGCTCGATAGGCCTGCCGCGGCGACGCCCGCCGAGGACGCCGAGGTGCCCGCCGCCGTGCGCATGGCTAAGCTCGGGTATCACTGGGATGATGTTGACGAGGTCGTGCGTCCCATGGCCCAGCAGGGCAAGGCGCCGCTCGCCTCGATGGGCATTGATGCGCCGCTGGCCTGCCTGTCCAAGAAGACGCGCTCCTTCTACGACTATTTCTATCAGCTGTTCGCTCAGGTCACGAACCCGCCCATCGACGCCCTTCGCGAGCATATGGTCACCTCGACCACGCTCTACCTGGGCAACCACGGCAACCTGCTCGAGGACTCACGCACGGCCTGCCAGCTGGTTCGCTTGGAGCGCCCGTTGCTCAACGAGGAGGAGTTCGAGCGTATCTGCGCCATCGACCGCGTGGGCTTTAAGACCCGTCGTTTCCGTGCTGTGTACCGCCGCGATGCCGGCGAGGGCGCGCTGCAGGCTGCGCTCAAGCAGCTTGCAGAGGACGTTGAGACTGCGGTCCGCGACGGCGTGAACATCGTGGTGTTGAGCGATCGTGCCGCTGCGGGCGAGGTGCCCGTGCCGTCGCTGCTCGCCGTGGGCTGCGTGCACAACCACCTGATCCGCGCCGGCGTGCGCACCTTTGCCGACATCGTGGTGGAGTGCGGCGACGCCGTGTCCCCGCACGACTTTGCGGCACTGGTGGGCTACTCCGCGAGCGGCATCTATCCGTACAACGCACATGCGTGCATCCGCGATCTGGCGGCACGCGGCGACCTGGACGTGACGGCCGAGCAGGGCATCGCCAACTACAACAAGGCTGCGACCGCCGGCATCGTCTCCATCATGTCCAAGATGGGCATCTCCACGGTGCAGAGCTACCATTCGGCGCAGATCTTCGAGGCCGTGGGCTTTACGCCGGAGTTCGTCAACGCGTACTTCGCCGGCACGGTGAGCCGTGTGGGCGGTATGGGTGTCGAGGACGTCGAGCGCGAGCAAAACGAGCGCTACGACGCCGCGCTCGCTATCCTTAAGAGCCCGGCTCCCGATCAGCTGCCCACGCTGGGTTTGACCAAGTGGCGTCCGCTCGGCGGCGAGGATCACCTCATCGATCCGCAGACTGTCTACTTGCTGCAGACCGCCTGCCGTGAGGACAGCTATGACACCTTTAAGGAGTACAGCGCCCGCCTGCACCGCACCGGCCGTGCCGTGCGCCTGCGCGACTTGCTGGACTTTGATGCCAGCGGCCGCACTCCGGTGGCACTCGACGAGGTCGAGCCCGCGCTCAACATCGTCCGCCGCTTTAACACCGGTGCCATGTCGTATGGCTCTATTAGCAAAGAGGCGCACGAGTGCATGGCCATCGCCATGAATCGCCTGCACGGCCGTTCCAATTCCGGCGAGGGCGGCGAGGATCCGCGTCGCGAGACCCCGCTGGCTAACGGTGACTCCAAGAACTCCGCCATCAAGCAGGTGGCAAGCGCGCGCTTTGGCGTGACGAGCCGCTACCTGTGCAGTGCCTTCGAGATTCAGATCAAGATGGCCCAGGGCGCCAAGCCCGGCGAGGGTGGCCACCTGCCCGGCAAGAAGGTCTACCCCTGGATCGCCGAGGTCCGTCAGTCCACGCCCGGCATCGGCCTGATCTCGCCTCCGCCGCACCACGACATTTACTCTATCGAGGACCTGGCAGAGCTGATCTTTGACCTTAAGAACGCCAACCCCGGCGCGCGCGTGTCGGTCAAGCTGGTCAGCGAGGCCGGCGTCGGCACCATCGCCACCGGTGTGGCCAAGGGCGCTGCCGACAAGATCTTGATCAGCGGCCACAACGGCGGCTCGGGTGCCGCGGCGCGCGACTCTATCTGGCATGCGGGTCTGCCGCTGGAGCTTGGCCTTGCCGAGGCTCAGCAGACGCTGCTGCAAAACGGCCTGCGCTCACGCGTGGTGCTCGAGGCCGACGGCAAGCTCATGGACGGCACCGATGTTGCCGTCGCCTGCCTGTTGGGCGCCGAGGAGTTTGGTTTTGCGACCATGCCGCTCATCTCCATGGGCTGCCTCATGCAACGCGACTGCCAGCAGGACACCTGCCCGGCCGGTATCGCTACGCAAAACTGCCGCCTGCGTCGCGGCTTCCGCGGCAAGCCCGCCCCGGCGGAGCCCGCCAGCTTTGAGGACCGGCTCAAGCAGTTCATGGCCGCCTCGGACAGCAAGCTGTCCGAGCTGCGCCAGTCGGAGCGCCGCAGCTCCCGCCGCGGCGGCCGCAAGTAAGCCACAAAAAACAGCCCTCCCATATATGGGAGG
>JAIJJM010000086.1 GCA_022728415.1 Collinsella sp.
GGATCGTCTCGATGGGGTGCAGCTTTTGCTTGGTCTCCTTGGGTTCCGTCTTAAGCGGAACATCGGACAGAAGACCCACCTCGTAAGCCAAAGTGGACAGGTCCGTTGCGTTTTCCAACCGCTGCTTAATGACGTTGAGCGGCATGTAGCGGGTCTTCTGCAGGTGCAGGATGACCTCGAGACGGTCAACGTCTTCCTTGGAGTACTGGCGATACCCCTTAGGCGTTCGATGAGGGGCGATGAGCCCCTCATCTTCTAGAAATCTAATTTTTGAGTTCGATAGATCGGGGTATGCGCCTCGAAGTAGGTTGACGACTTGGCCGATACTCAGATAGTTGCGTTCGGCCATTACCTACTCACCGGTTTCGATGCGCTCCGGCGTGCTCTCGTGGTAGATGAGCGTGAACGTACCGATCTGAACGGAAGAGCCGTCGTGCAGCGGAGCACCGTTGACGATGGCCCCGTCGACCCAGGTGCCATTGAGCGAGCCCAAGTCCTCGATGCGAGCCTGGATCCCCTCACGAATAATGCGCGCGTGGCTGCGCGAGACAGTCATGTCGTTGAGGAAGATGCCGTTCGCGGGATCGCGGCCGATGGTGGTCACGTCGTCCTCGAGTTCAAAGGCAGCTCCGGTCTGCGGACCCTTGACGATGGACAGAACCGGAGCAGTGATGCGCACGTTGGCCATAAGGTCGGGAACGGTGACATCGCTCGAAGGAACACGGAAAACGCAGGTAGCGTCCGCAGTCTTATCGTTCTGAGGCATATTGTTATCCTTGTTGTCCATGACAACCCCTATCTAACGCGGACGTGCCGCAAAAAATGTACCGTACGTAATCATACCCCAACGACCTAGTCTTCGATTTCGGGGTTCAGAAAGTCGATGTCCTCGTCCTCGGGATGCGCGATGGCCTGTTTAATGGCCACCCCTCCCTTAATGGTATAGATGACAGCGGTGAGCATGGAGAAGATGACGCCGCCGTAGACAAAAAAGATGCCGAGGGGCACCGAGCTGCCGTTGAGGCCCGGGAATGCCGTGTGCGTGGCGGGTAGCAGATGCCAGCCGTCCACGACGGGAAAGCCCAGCAGCATGAGCGAGAAGCCGGTCATGAGCAGTGCCGTGGCAATCTTGCCGGGAAAGACGACGTCGATGGGGCGCCGGTGGTAGTGCCGCACGGTGAGCGTGCCGATGCCCAGGTAGATATCGCGGCCGATAATGAGCACGCAGACCCAGATGGGAAGCTCGCCGCGGACCACGAGACCCAGCACGCCGGTAAACAGCAGCGCACGGTCGCAGATGGGATCCATAACCTTGCCGAGCCACGAGACCGTTTTGGTCATGCGGGCAATCTGACCGTCCATCCAGTCGGTGGAAGCCGCGATGGCATAGATGACAATGGCGACGACACGGTTGTTGTCCGTCACAAACAGGTATAGGAAAACGAGCGTGAGGACCAGGCGCGTAAAGGTGATGAAATTGGAGATCGTGAAGATCTTATTCGACGGGTAATCGGAAGTGCCGATAAGCTCCTTTTTGATCTTCTTCTTGATGCCCACAGGACTCCCCCGCTGGTAAACGACAAAACTTTCGATACTATACCCGTTCTGGCGATGTCTATCCAGCGTGAGCATAGAGTGTCCAGACATGTGGAGGACGCTGTCGCGACGTGAATGTACCGTTTTTGTGTACGTCAGCCTCCAAACATGTCATTTTTTGTCGGTTTTGGAGGCTGACGTACATGTTTTGACGCGGGGCCGATGCTGCGTGGCGACCCTCGCACGCAACCCACCTTTCCAGTCGATTTCGGCCCCAGCGCGCTCGTCGCATCGGGGGCCGCGCCATTACAATGGAGCGGATTCACCAAATGCAAAGGAGTCGCCATGCCCGCATGCCCGCTGGTCGATTGCCACACCCATACCTCGTTTTCGGACGGCCATGCCACGTTTGAGGACAACGTCCGCGCTGCTGCCGCCGCCGGATGCCGCGTCATGGTCTCGACCGACCACCTCACCCTGCCTGCCAGCATGGATGCTAACTGCGAGGTGCAGGTCGTCGAAGGCGACTTGCCAGCACATCGTCTGGCCTTTGAGGACGCCCGCAAGCTCGCCGCGCAGATTGCGCCGGAACTCGCCTTTATCTACGGTTTTGAATGCGATTGGTACGAAGGTTGCGAGCCTTTGGTTGAGCGCTGGTCCGCGGGTGCCATAGTGCGCTTGGGCAGCGTGCACTGGATTGGCGACCCCGGCGATATCATGGCCGGTGCCGCGGGTACGGCGGGAACGGATAACATCGCTCGCCCCGATACGCCCGATTCCCTTTGCGGTTGGATCGACGATGACACCAACCTGCACGTTTGGGAAAACCTGGGGGTACGCGGTGTGTGGGAGCGCTACGTCGACGACTGGTGCCGTGCTTGCGAAAGCTCACTCAACTTTGACGTGATGGCCCATCCCGACCTGGTCATGCGCTTTTCGAAGGAAGGCTTTGCGCCCGATTTTGACCCGGCGCCGTTTTGGGAGCAGATGGCCGAATGTGCCCACGATACGGGTCGCCGCGTTGAGGTCTCGACCGCCGCACCGCGCAAGGGCCTCGACGACTACTATCCCGCGACCGGGCTGTTGCGTTGCTTCGCCCACGCCGAGGTGCCGATTACTTTTGGCTCGGACGCACACCGCGCCTGCGACATCTGCTGGAATATCCGCGAGGCTCAGGCCCATGCCTACGACTGCGGTTATCGAACCTTCGACATCCCCCACCCCACCGGCGAATGGGAGTCCACGCCCCTCGCCTAGACATCCCTTCATGAGTTGCGGTGAAATAGTTCCTGTTTATGGCCCTAAGACCGTCAAACAAGAACTATTCCACCGCAACTTCTATTTCATTGGCAACTCCCGAAAGACTGTCCCTAACGACTAGTCGTTTAAGAACGTCCCCAATGACTAGTGGCGGCGAGCGTTGAGTTCGCCGGCCAGTTCGTCGAGGGTAATACCGTAGCGTTCGAGCGTTACGAGCAGATGGTAGACCAGGTCGCCGGCCTCGTACCGGATGTGGTCGTGGTCGTTGTCCTTGCAGGCCATGATGACCTCGCTCGCCTCCTCGGCAAGCTTCTTGAGCAGTTCGTCCTCGACGTCGGTCAGCAGACGGGCGGTATAGCTCTCCTCCGGCGACGCATCGCGACGACCGTGAATCACCTCGGCCAGTCCCGTCAGCGTCTCGCCGATATTTCCCGGCTGCACGTTAGCTGTTCTGACTCCCATGGTTATTTCCTCTCGTTACTGCAGCGTAAAGTAGGTACCGGTCTCATCGAACCGAGGCTTTGCGCCCTTTTTCTCAAAGAACTCGACGATGACGGCATGGGCCTCATCGAGCCTTTCCTTCTCGGCCTCGAGCCAAAGCGACTGCGCCCCGCAGGCATCAGTCAGGTGCACGCGGCATGGCACGCCCGCGCGGAGGAGCTCGGTGTTGCAGTCGGCGACCTCGAACGGCGTCACAACTTTCATCGCACGCCCCCTTCCACGCGCTTAAAGAAGCAGGTACGGTTGCCGGTGTGGCAGGCCGGACCCGGCGAGTCGACCTTGACCAGCAGCGTATCGCTATCGCAGTCGGCCCAGAGCTCCTTGACCTCCTGCATATTGCCGCTCGTCGCGCCCTTGTTCCAGAGCTCCTGGCGGCTGCGGCTCCAAAACCACGTGGTGCCGGTCTTAAGCGTCAGCCCCACCGATTCCTCGTTCATCCAAGCAACCATAAGCACCTCACCGGTGTCATACTGCTGAACCACACAAGGAATCAGCCCGCGGGCGTCGTACGTAAGCTTTGAAGGATCGGTTATCTCTTCCATTTTTCTCCCCAATTTAAATCCCACAGGTCGGCGAGGGCTGTCCAGGTGCCCGAGATTCCGAGCGACAAGCCCGACGACGCGTACTTTGGTACGCGAGGAGGGTTGGAGCCGGAAGGTCGGGTGCCTGGGCAAGCCGCAGCGCTAAAAGTCCAGTCTGACAGGGATGCCTTGAGAGGCCATATACTCCTTCACCTGACGGATGCTGAAGGTTCCAAAGTGAAAGACGCTTGCTGCCAGCACGGCATCGGCTTCGCCCTCGATCACGCCCTCGGCGAAATGCTCGAGCGTGCCCACGCCGCCGCTCGCGATGACGGGGATTGGCACCGCGCGCGCCACGGCGCGGGTGAGTGCCAGGTCGAAGCCAGCCTTGGTGCCGTCGCGATCCATGCTGGTGAGCAAGATCTCGCCGGCACCGCGACGAGCCGCTTCCTCGGCCCACGCCACCGCATCGATACCCGTGGCGTTGCGACCGCCCGCCGTGAAGACCTCCCACTTGTCGGCACCGGATGCGCCGGGCAGGCCCACACGCTTGGCATCAATCGCCACAACCACGGCCTGGCTGCCAAACGCCGCGGCGGCCTGGCTGATCAACGACGGATCGCGCACGGCGGCAGAGTTAAGCGACACCTTGTCGGCGCCGGCGGCAACCATGGTCCGCATGCCCGCCAAGTCGCGAAAACCGCCGCCCACGGTATAGGGAATGGCCAGCTCCTCGGCTGCGTGCGCCGCCATCTCGATAGTCGTCGCGCGGTTGTCTCTCGTCGCGGTAATGTCCAAAAAAACGACCTCGTCCGCACCCTCGCGGTCGTAGGCGCGGGCCAGCTCCACCGGGTCGCCCGCATCGCGCAGGCCCACAAAGTTGACGCCCTTGACCACGCGGCCGTCCTTGACGTCCAAGCAGGGAATCACGCGTTTGGTAAGCATGGGCTACTCCTCCCCTCGGGCGGCGGCCAGCGCCTGGGCCAGCGTAAAATTGCCCTCGTAGAGCGCACGGCCGGTAATGGCGCCCTCGATGGCATCCTCGCCCACCGCGGCCAGTGCGCGGATATCGTCGAGCGTCGAGATGCCGCCCGAAGCCACGACGGGAAAGCCCGCGACCTGCGCCACATGGCGATATGCTGCCACGTCGATGCCCGTCTGCATGCCGTCGCGCGCGATATCGGTATACACCAGATGCTTAAAGCCCAGCTCGGTAAGCTGCGCCACGGCGTCGTCGAGTGCCACGCCCGCGCCGTCACGCCAGCCGTTCACCTTGACCTGACCGTCGCGTGCGGCGATGTCTGCCACCAGCAACTCGCCAAAGCCTTGGGCTGCCACTTCGGCAAAACCCGGCTCGGTCACCAGCACGGTGCCCAGTGCGATGCGGCGAGCACCATAGCCGGCCAGCTCATCGATGCGTGCAAGCGAGCGGACGCCGCCGCCCACGTCCACGGACAGACCGTCGACGCCGCAGATGGCCTTAATCGCCGCCGAGTTGGCGGCGCATGTGTCCTCGTCCTCGCCAAAGGCGGCGGACAGGTCGACGACGTGCACCCAGCTCGCACCCTGCTCGGCAAAGGAGCGGGCGACGGCGACGGGGTCGTCGGAATATACCTTGCAGCGGCTGCGGTCGCCGCGCTCCAGGCGCACGACCTTACCGCCGATCAAATCGATTGCGGGAAACAGAATCATCTGCCAACCTCCTCGACGATGCTCACGAAGTTCTTAAGGATGCGCTGACCCAGCGCAGAGGATTTCTCAGGATGGAACTGGCAGCCCCACACGTTACCGTGGCGCACGATGCACGGAAAGCTCCGCGTGTAGTGCGTGCGCGCCAGCACATCGGCGGCATCGGCATCGTCACCCACCGCGTAGCTGTGGGTGAAGTACATGTTGGCACCCTCGGCAAAACCGGCAAGCAGTGGATCGGCCGCACCGGCGGGCGTCATGTGCACCTGATCCCAGCCCACATGCGGGACCTTCAGCCGGCTCGACTCCAGGCGCGTGCACGAGCCGCGCATGATGCCCAGGCCATCGACCCAGGGGCCGCCGACCTGCTCGGAGGCATCGTCGTCCACGTCCACACCCGCGTCCGCCGGCACGCCCTCGTCGCCACGCTCAAAAAACAGCTGAAGGCCCAGGCAGATGCCGAGCAGCGGAGTTCCGGCGGCAACGGCGTCGAGCACCGTGTCCGCCTCGCCGCTCTCGCGCATAAAGGCAATCGCGTCGTAGAACGCACCCACGCCCGGGATGACCAGGCCGTCGGCGTTGCGGATCTGCTCCGGATCGTCCGACGTGCAGGCGGCAGCACCGGCGCGCGCGAGCCCGCGCACGACGCTCGACAAGTTGCCCTTGTGGTAGTCGACCACCACGATCTTCGGTTCGCCCACGCGACCCTCCCTTATCTCATTCAAAACCTGCCAAAAAGGGACAGGTTTATTTTGGTCGGTTAAACGTTCACCCACTGTATGAGACAGCATTTCCGCAGATAAAACCTGCCAAAATAAACCTGTCCCTTTTTGGCAGGTTACAGCGATCCCTTGGTGCTGGGGATGCCCTGCACGCGGGGATCGAGCTCGCAGGCGTGGCGCATCGTGCGGCCCACGGCCTTAAAGGCGGCCTCGATAATGTGATGCGAGTTGCCGCCAGCCAGCTCGCGCACGTGCAGTGTGAGTTTGGCGTCGCGCGCGAAGGCAAAGAAGAACTCGACGGCCAGCTCGGTATCGAAGCTGCCCACGCGCTCGGTCGGCACGGGCAGCTCGCAGTAGGCCTGCCCGCGACCCGAAATGTCCACGGCGGCCATCACGAGCGTCTCGTCCATGGCGATCGCCGCATCGGCAAAGCGCGTAATGCCCGCCTTGTCACCCAGCGCCTGGCAGAACGCCTCACCCAGCACAATACCCGTGTCCTCGACGGTGTGGTGCGCGTCGACCTCCACATCGCCTACCGCATGCACCGTCAAATCAAACAAACCATGGCGGCCAAAGGCGTTGAGCATGTGGTCGAAAAACGGCACGCCGGTCGAGATATCGCACACGCCAGATCCGTCCAGGTCGAGCTTTACGACAATGTCGGTCTCGCCCGTCTTGCGGGTCACCTCGGCATAACGGCCCATCTACATCTCCTCCTTCACCAGCGCGGCAAACGCAGCCAGCACCTCGTTGTTTTCCTGCGGGGTACCCACGGTAATGCGTAGACAGTCCGCAAGCCCCGGCGCATAACTAAAGTCGCGCACCAAAATCGAATACTCGTCGCGCAGACGCTCGCGCAGGCGCGTGGCATGCGGCGTGCGCACGAGCACAAAGTTCGCCGCGCTCGGCCACGCCTCCACGGGCAGGCCCTCGGCAGCCATCGCGCGCAGGGCGCACATCTCGCGTTCGCGCTCGGATGCGACCTGTGCCACCACGGGTGCGTACGCATCGCGGGCACGCACGCAGGCAAGTGCTGCCGCCTGGCTCAGCACGTTGACCGAATAGATCTGGCGAATCGCCGCGAACACCTCGATAACCTCGGGCGCCGCGATCACGTAACCCAAGCGTGCGCCGGCGGCACCAAACGCCTTGGACAGCGTATGCAGAATCACCAGGTTGGAATGCTCGGCGATAAGGCCTTGCGCCGTGGTGGCCGCGCCAAACGAATCGTCGGCAAACTCAACGTAGGCCTCGTCGACCATGACCATGCCGGGACACGCATCGCACAGGGCCGCGACAAAGTCGAGCGGCGCCACGTCGCCCGTGGGATTGTTGGGCGAGGTCACGATCGCCAGGCTGGACTCGGGCGCCGCCGCAAGCACGGCTGCCTGGTCGAGCTCAAAGCTCGCCGGGTCGCGCCACACGTCGCGCACCCCGGTCTGGCAGAGCGACGCAAAGAACGCGTACTCGCTAAAGCACGGCGGGCAGTTGAGCAGGGTCCGCCCCGCACCGCCAAACGCCAGCAGATAGTTATAGAGCAGCTCGTCGCCGCCGTTTCCCACGCAGATGTTCTCGCGCGTCACGCCATGCCAGGCAGCAAGCTCGTCGCGCAGGTCGTTCGACATGGGATCGGGATAGCGGTTGAGCGGCGTGGCAACCAGGGCCGCGCCGACCGCCTCGCGCACGCCGGTCGGCGCGGGATAGGTGTTCTCGTTGGCCGAAAGGTTGATGCGCGTAGGCGTAAAGTTGGGATCGTAGGGCT
>JAIJJM010000087.1 GCA_022728415.1 Collinsella sp.
CGACCTGGCCGTGCAGCAGACGGTAGTCAAGACGCGCGAGGACAATCTTGGCGGGACCAGCGTTGCGGCGGGGCGCCTTAGCCTTCTTGGCGGGAGCCGCGGCAACCTCGACCGGGGCATTGGGGTTGGTCAGACCGGTACGGGCCTCGTTGATGAGGGCCGCGAGCTCGGCGCCTTTGACGGGGGCGGGGCTCATAGCGAGCGTCAGCGCCAGCGGAATGTTGAAACCGCTGATCACCGTGAATGCCGCACCGTTGCGGGAAAGCTCGACCATGCTGTTGTTGACCGAGCTGCCGAGCATATCGGTTAGCACATATACGGTGTCGTCCGCATTGAACGTGGCGATCATAGTCTCAACCTTATTGGTGATGGGTTCCTTGTCGTCACGAGCAAGCGACACGACGTGGACGTTCGACACGTCGCCGAGAACCATCTCGAGCGTGTCTTTGGCGCCTGCAGCCAGACCGCCATGAGATGCGAGAATGATCTGATTCATCTTGCCTCCTCCTTTTCATTATGGTCATTATAACGTCTTATACGTTGCTTATATTGCTAATTAGTATAAAGACCGTTTGCGGGTGAAAATCGACCGTTGACGGGTTTAACGTACTTGAAACGTTGGGGCTGGGTATGCCGGCGCTGGCTGGATAACCCCAGGTCAGACCCTGCGCGCAATCTTCTATCGCACGAAGTACCAGGGGCTTTCCTGCACGGTGGGCTCCAGAGCAATGCCCGTGCGCTCGCGGAACAGATCCATGTCCTGCGATTTCTCCGTCCACCACGCGTTGGGCTTAAAGGTCATGCTCTCGACAATACGTTTGACAATGACGCTGTTGCGCAGCTTGGAGAGGTCGGTGTTCATAATCAGGATGGACATGAGCACCAGCACAATACCCAGGACCTTGATCGCGCCGGCGGGCTCGGCATAGACGCCAATACCGACCAGAACGGTCGCCACGGTTTCGAACGAAGCCACGACCGGCACCTTCGACGTCTCAAGATCCATCGAAAGGCCTTGCATATAGAAGATGTACGCAAGAGCTGTCGGAATAAAGCCAAAGCCCCCGAACAGCAGAATGAGCTGCGGGGACATTGCCGAGGCCATATCGGACCACGGAGCCGAAAGCACTGCCATAAAGCATCCACCAAAGACAAAGCCCCAAAACGTCACCGCCAGCGGATGCAGCGTCTTGGTGGCCATGCGGCTAAACACAGCCAGCAGCGCACCGCAAAGTCCGGCGATCACACCCGACGCGACGCCCCAAGCCGAGAAATGGAAACCGGACAGGTCGCCGCTCGTCACCGCGAGCACGCAACCCACAGTGTTGAAGACGATGGCGACGAGCTTGTTGGGGGTCACGTCCTCGCGATAAAGCACGCGGCCGAGCACGACGCCAAACACCGGCGAGGTGTAGAGCAGCACCGAGGCCGTGGACATACCCACCTCGCCCATGCACTCGTAATAGCACGTGTTGGCGGCGGCCAAACCGACGATACCGACAAGCGCGCAGGGAACAAGCTCTTTAGGGCTTGCCTTGAACAGCGTCATGGGACCCGAGGCTTTTCCCTCACGAGCACCTCCCTGGCAGCCCATAAATGCCAAGACCGGAGCCATCAAGACGGCACCCGACAACAGGCGAAAGGCCGCCATGCTCTGAGACGAAACGCCCAGGGCCGATATTCCGTTAACAAAGATTCCGATGGTGCCCCACATAAGCGCGGCGATCAGCACCAGCACATAGCCCAGATTGCTTTTCTTCAACGCAGCCTCCTCGGTATTATTTCCAATATGTTTCATGCTACGTTATAGTCGTTATATACATTTATCAAGACTGAAATCGGCGAACGGGAAATCTCTCGACACAAGGAGTGTCCCCCAACTGCCGGCAGAAAAGGAACGTCCCCAAGTGCCGCTCTAGCAGTTGCGGTGAAATAGTTCTCAAACAGAGGTTTCACGCCCCCGAACAGGAACTATTCCACCGCAACTTATGAGGGATATTGGGCTGTTAGGCCGCTCTATCCCTTAGTAGTCCAGCTTCCACATGTAGCGGCGCGTCATGTAGTCCTTGTGGGCGACGGCAGAGAGCGCACGCATGTACACATTGTTGAGGATCGGGGCAAAGATCAGGTGGTTGAAGTACTCGCTCACGCTGTCTTTGATGTCGTTGAGCCCGAGCTCCTTGGCGTCGAGCTGATAGACGCGCTCGCCACCGTACTGGTTGACGAAGCGGATGCCGCGCTCGTCGTTGCAGCGGCTGCGGCCGACGCTGATGAGCTGGAACAGCGAGGTGCGCTTGTCCAGGATCTCGAAAGGACCATGGAAGAAGTCGCAAGTGTTGATGGTGCAGGAGTCGATCTGCAGCATCTCCTGCACGTTGCAGATGCTAAAGACGTAGGCGGCACCAAAAAGCGGGCCCTGAGCCATGACGTTGATGCAGGGCTTGTCGGCGTTCTGCTCAGCCCACTTGGCAGCAAGCGGACGAGTGTACTCGACGGCCTTGCGATAGATGGGGTCGACCAAGTCGAAAGCGGCCATAGCGGTCTCGTACTCGGCATAGCCCTCGGTCTGCTGCGTGAGCTCCATGGCAATCATGGTCACGACGGCAGAGTTGGTGCGGCCCATGCAGGACTCATCGATGGCCAGGCTGTCGTACTGGATCTTGTAGTCGCAGACCTCGGTGAGGCCGGACTCGTCAACATAGATGGCGATAGTGCTGGCGCCGTGGTCCTTGGCGACCTGGGCGGCGACGATGGTCTCCTTGGTGCCGCGCATGGACACGACGACGGCCAGGGTGTTCTCGTTGACGTAGGCCGGGGTGGCGTGCACGAACTCGTTGCTGGTGTAGCTGGAGCTCACGACCTGCGTGGCCTCGTGCTCCATAAAGTACTGGGCAGGATAGTTGCCGCCGTTGGATCCGCCGGCGCCAATCCACACGACGCGCTTGATGCCGCCCTTGTCTGCCTTGTCAGCCAAAACCTGGGAGACGACGTCCTTAACCTGTTCCTGAGTAGTCATCGTGCATCAGCCTTTCTTCTCGTTTGATGCTCTTGATGGCATACAAGTTACATACATGTTTTAACGATGTCGACTAGTTGTATGCTATATTTGTCTTAGAAATTTTGCTGATGCGGTTTTCGATAACTCGTTACCAGCAGTTTTATTGTTCTATTAGATATATGCTTGATTAGGCAAGCATACAAGTTAGATACAGGTTAGTCGTATGAGCGCTTCGTCTGAAAAGAAACTGACCCAATACGAGCGTCTGGCGGGTACGCTGCGCGACCGCATCGCCGCCGGCACCTACGCCCGTGGAGACAAGCTGCCGTCCGAGATGGAGCTCATGGACGAATCGGGGCTGTCGCGCAGCACCGTGCGCCATGCCCTTAAGGTGCTCGTCGATGAGGGCCTGGTTCGCACCGAGCGCGGGCGTGGCGCCTTTGTGGCCGACACGCCGGCGCTCCACGAGAACAACCTGGTGTTTTCGAGCTACACGGCACAGGTGCAGGGTCAGGGTATGAAGCCCACCACGCGCACCGTGGACTCAGGCTATGCCAAGGCGGCCGGCAGCATAGCTAAGTTCTTTGACGCCGCCATGGGCAGCAAGCTCGTCAAACTTGTCCGCCTGCGCTACCTGGACGATGCGCCGCTGTGTCTGGAGACCACCTATTTGCCGCCAAGCTTTGGGTCGCTCATCGATCGCGATATCAACGGTTCGCTCTACGCCACGCTGCGCCAGGAATTCCATCGCGCGCCGGCACAGGGGCACAAGACCTTTGAGGTGTGCTATGCCTCGCAAAACGAGGCATTTTTGCTCAACGTTGAGCGCGGGCAGGCGCTGATCCTGATCACCGACTACGTCTACGACACCGACGGCCGCCCGCTCCATGTCTCCAAGCGCATCCAACGCACCGACCGCGCCAAATACACCGAGCCCATCGGCTAGCGCACCAAACGAGGCAAAATGTACCTAATAAACGTTTTACCTGCGGTTTTTATAAAATCTCAAGCCAGCATGGCACAAGTGCCGGCATCGTCTGGCAATACGCGCCGTCCAAGCTCAACTGTTCCTGCTCAGAATATCCAGCACCGTAAACCTAAGTGAGTAGACTTTTCGCGACCTGCCGAGCGCACCCAAAACAGCCACCTCCGTGACCTGCGGTTTTACTAAAGCGAATAAGCTTTGTGCTTGCCCCGCGCCAAAAAGTCTACTCACTTAGCTCGCAAGGCGTCCCGAAGGGACGATTCAGGTCAAAATAGCGTACGAACGCGGCGCTTCTTGCAGCAATTTGATACCGCAAGACAGCCAAAAACCTGTCCTAAATGGTAGGCTTGAATCCTTGGGCGACAAGTGCGGGGAACCAGGTTGGTTTGGGTTGGTTGGGAATGCGCTCGGCTAGAACCAGCTCCATCCAGCACATGTCGTACCAGCGACCGAACTTTTGGGCGCAGCGGTCGAAGGCGCCCACCAGGCGATACCCCATATGGGCATGGAAATCCTGACTGTTGTGCGTCAGGTATTCGTCGTCCTTGTCGTGCGGCACGGCGATGAGGGCGCACATGTTGGTGATGCCCAACGCGATCAGGCACTGCTTGAGCGCATCATGCAGCTTGCGGCCCAGCCCGCCGTGGCGCACGTCGCGCGCCAGATAGATCGACGTCTCGACCGACCAGTCGTATGCCTCGCGGCTGTTAAGCGGGCTCACATAGGCATAGCCTACCGGACGCCCGTTCAGCTCCATCACCAGATACGGATAGCGCTTGAGCGTACGCTCGATGCGCCCGGCGAACTCCTCAACGCTCGGCACCTCGTATTCGCAGGTAATCGCCGTCTGGCGCACATATGGCTCATAGATGGCAAGCAACGCCGGCGCATCATCGGGCGTCGCCAGGCGAATCGTCGGCTCGGACATCTCGGTCATACAACCCTTCTCCCTCAAAAGCAAAGGCCGCCCTGCACCAAACCCAGGCGTAGGACGGCCCTCGTCATTGCATCAAGCTACAGGACAGCCGCCAACGCGTCGATGTCCTCCTGCGTCGTGGCCCAGCTGGTGCAAAAGCGCACCACCGTGTGGGTCTCGTCGTACTTTTCCCAGTACTCAATCGAGGCATGCTCGCGAATGCGCGCCATGTCCTCGTTGGGCAGGATCACAAACTGCTGGTTCGTCGGCGTCTCCAAGAAGAACTGGTAGCCGCGTTCGTGCAGCACGCGACGAAGCGCCTGCGCGGTTTCGATCGCCTGGCGACCAATCTCAAAATACAGACCGTCGGTAAAGAGTGCCTCAAACTGCACGCCCGTCAGGCGACCCTTGGCCAGCAGCGCGCCGTGCTGCTTAATGCGCGGAATGGGATGCGCCGGAGCGTGCGTGCCGCAAAACACCACGGCCTCGCCGCACAGGGCGCCGCACTTGGTGCCGCCGATGTAGAACACGTCGCACAGCTGCGCCAGCTCGGGCAGGGTAATGTCGCACTCATCGGCTGCCAGCGCATAGGCCAGGCGGGCGCCATCCACAAACAGCGGAATCTCGCGCTTCTGGCACACCGCATAAATCTCGGCCAGCTCGGCCTTGGAGTACAGCGTGCCGTACTCGGTCGACAGGCTCACGTACACGGCGCCCGGAAACACCATGTGCTCGCAGCTCTCGTTTTCGTAGAACACCTGGATATAGTTTTCGAGATCCTCGGCGTGCATCTTGCCCTCGTAGCCGGGAATGGTGAGCACCTTGTGGCCGCCAAACTCGATGGCGCCCGCCTCGTGGCAGGCAACGTGGCCGGTCTCGGCGGCAACCACGCCCTCGTACGGCGCGAGCAGCATGTCAATCACCGTCGCGTTGGTCTGCGTGCCGCCCACCAGCAAAAATACGTCGGCATCGGGAGCCTGACAGGCCTCGCGGATCAGCTGCTTGGCGCGCTCGGTATGCGCATCGGTGCCGTAGCCGGGCTGCGGCTCCATGTTGGTGTCGACGAGCGCCTGCAGTACCGCCGGGTGTGCGCCGTGGGAATAGTCGTTGTTGAACGCGAGCATGGCAATCCTCTCTTACCAGGTATCGTCCAGATGATTCAAACGGGGCTATTGTACGCCGTGAGGATAGGCAACGCGCGCGGCAAGGCACTCAAGTGCCAACACCAGGGCAAAGCCGCAGCTCACGTCAGTCAAAAAGTGTGCACCGATCACGATACGGCCAAAGGCGACGAGCGCCGCGACGGCCGCCGCCACCCAAAAGACCACGCGACGACGCGAAGGCTTTTCCGTAAAGGCCGCCGCGGGAAGCCCCGCAAGCATAAGGCCGATTGCCGCATGCGCGGTGTGCCCGCTCGCGAACGACTTAAAGCCGTCCTTGATTACGCCGGCCGCAATATAGCTCCACTTGTCGGGGTTGCCGATTACCCACCACGGCTGAAAATTGAGCCCCGGCGTGACCTCGATCACGCGCATGCGCGGGCGCGACCACAGCGGCTTGACAACCACGTTGAGGATGATGGCCTGAGCGACCCACACGGCAAGCACCATCAACGCCCAGCGCGTAAGCTCGTCGGGCGCGGTGTCGCGCGTAAGGCGATAGACAACAAGGTTGGCCGCGATGACCAATGCAAACGTCAAAACCAGCTGAAACGCAATAAGCTTGCCGCCGACGCGCAGCGACCCGATAATCTCGTAGCCGACCAGGGCCACGTTGATCAGAACGCCTAGCGCGGCGAGCCACTTGCTCGCCTTGGAATCGGGACGTGCCGAGCGCACGAGCATAATGCCCGCGACGCTCGCCGTCAGCTCGAACGGCAGCTCGCCGGCCGCCTCGACAAAGCGGCCAAACAGGCTAGACGAGTTAAACAGCGCACTCGAGATCTGGTAATCGAAAAAAGACCCGACGAGCAGACAAAAGGCCAGGATAACCGCGACACTGGCGACATCTTTCTTATAGATGTATCCAAACATACTTTCCTTTCGGCCGGGCGGAGTTTTTAACCTGCGACATGGTGTCCCATAAATGCCCTCACAGGTTGAGCATAAGCGAGCGAAAACGTCCCATTTGAGGCAAGGTGGCCCGAAGGAGGAGGGAAGCGTACTTGCGTACGCGACCGACGAGTGAGGGTCAGATTGCCCAAATGGGGCGTTTGCAGCGTCGACCCGTTAGTCGTCGTCGCTGGCACCGAGCTGCTGCAGCAGCATGAGCGCCGCGGCCACCGGGCCGGTGCCGTCGTTGGCGTCGAGACCGCGGCCCAGGCCGCTGCCCGCGCCGGCGCCCGCCTTGTAGGGCACCGACAGCTTGCGGCTCTTGGGAAAGTTCACCGCGCCATAGCGATTCTTGAACTCAAAGGCTACCTTCTTGGGAACGTCAACCCCCAGGAAGGTAATACGTCCGCCGCTGAGCGTGACGCTCTCGAGCCCCAAGCGCTCGCCGCGGATACGGATGCGAGCGCGGTTGAACAAGTTGAGCCCCGCCAACGGCAGCTCACCGTGCGCAGCCTCGGTCTCCTCCTGCACCTCGTCGATACTCTCCAGGTCCTCAGCCGCCGCGAGCTTGCGGTACACGAGCACGCGCTGGTCCACCGCCGGCATGTACTCCTCGGACAAGAAATAGTCGGCCGGCAGGTTGATGCCCACGCTCGCCGCCTCCACGCCGGCATCGTCATCGCCGCGCGCCTCAGCCACGGCCTGTCCCAGCATCTGCGTAAACAGGTCGAAGCCCACGCTCGACAGATTGCCGTGTTGCTCGGCACCCATAAGCGAACCGGCGCCGCGGATCTCCAGGTCGCGCATGGCGATGCGCATGCCGCTGCCCAGGTCCTGGAACTCGGACAGTGCGGTCAGTCGTGCCGTGGCCTCCTCGGTAAGCGGCAGCTCACCCGGGAACATAAAGTACGCGTAGGCCTGCGTGGCCGAGCGGCCCACACGGCCCTTGAGCTGGTAGAGCTGCGCCAGGCCCAGGCGCTGCGAGTCCTCGATGATGAGCG
>JAIJJM010000088.1 GCA_022728415.1 Collinsella sp.
TTTTATAGCTGGCGGCAGTGCTGCGCAGATACCAGATTGGTATAAGGGAAAAACCGATACCCAGAATGGGCACCATGTACACATTCCCGATCAAAAGGGCAAGTACAGCCCCCACAGCGAACAGGATCAGGGACAGCCGTTTTATTGCCTCATAGCGGTCCGCCCGACCGGTGCCCTTCAAGATCTGTTTCAGTTCGTAATCCTGATTAAAAAAGCCCTTGGCTGGTGCGCCCAGAAGAACATTCAGTTCATCAGACAAGGTGGCGGATTTTCGCTGGGAGCGGAAGAGGGCGTCAATAAAATCACCCGGCTTCACACCAAACAGAGCCAAAAGTCCAGCACTGAGCAGGATAAAACAGATAAGATAGATCCATTGCAATTACCCCACCTCCTTTGGCGGCTCCATGAATTATTTGAAATTTTATATCTAATTTTCAATTATCCGCATAAACACTATACATTCAAGCATTTTGAAGTATAGAAAAACACTCATCTTACCACGAATTTACCACGATTGAATGAGCCTTGATATGACCGTAAAACTACTAAGGGAGATAGCACGAAACTGTGTATCTCCCGATTTTTTTATACAGTTGATTACTTCACTCCGATTTCAAATTTCAATATTGCTTTCATCATGTCTGTATGAATTTCTCCTTTTAGTTCTTCATCAACCTGCATAATGATTTTACCACTTTCAGAGTGGTAAAAAGGACGCAAGCATAATTTAGAAATATAACCGTCATAAAACTTCAAAATCTCTTTAACTGCCATTTCATCTCCGCTTGACGCTTTGCAAATCAATTCAAAAGAGGGATAGCCATAATCTTTACTCATTTCTTTACTTCCCTTCGCTCAAAAGCATTTTTAACTTCCTTAGTCCTCTAGTTCTTCTACTGCAAATAGCAGAACGTGATACATGGTACAGTTCTGAAATTTCTCTGTCGTTCATTCCTTGAAAATAACGTAATAAAATCGCACTACGCTGTTTTTCTGACAGTCTATGTAAAACTGTACCAAGTGTTTCATCAGATACATAAATTGTAAAGTGCAAGACTTTAAATGATACACAATCATAAAAACAGGTATCAATCGTTCCACGTTCAACTTGTTTCGTTTCGGCTATTTCACAAAACAATACTTCACGTTTAGAATGTCTTGCAAGCTGTCTGTTTCGACTTTTCACTTTGTTCTTAATGACAATCAGCATTAAAGAATTGAACTGTAATCTGACGATATGCTCGAAAGAAGATGTCCTCATAATCTCACCCCCTTTCTGCTAATGCTGAAATATATAAACGGAATACCGTTTATACCCTTTAGAAATACAGAAAAATGGTAAGAAAAAAGCCCACACAAAACATATATTTGTGCGAGCCTTAAATACTGCAATATTACTCTTTCTTTTATAACACTATCCTTTTAGCAGATTTCAAATTTTCTTTTATATATTGTTTTTAGCCTAACATACTATTTAACCCCTTGTATTATATCTCTAACTTTTGAAAAATTCTTTTTGAATATATTGAAATCATGATTGAAGCAATAGAAGCTACAAACATAACAACCCATGTTTCTTGTATAAATACATCGAATAAAATACCGTAAACCATTTGTCCAATAGGTTGACCGCACATAGCAACTGCTACCAGCGTAGCCATTATCTTTCCTACTAATTGCGGTGGTGTTTGTGTCTGAACAAGAGTGTAAATTTGAACAACAAACATAGTAGATACACCCATAGCCACAAAGCACATCACTGTAACTACCCAGTAGGAAACTATTGCAGGCAATTCTAAAAATAGCGAAATTCCCATAAGTAAAACAGAAACAGAACAAATAAGTAACAAGGTATAAAGGTTTTTTAGTTTTAACTTTGAAGCAACAAGAGCTGTTAAAATACCACCACATAAACCACCTAATGATAATGCTGATTGTGAAAAACCATATAGTGTATCTGGCATTTTTAAAACTTCAGAAATTAAGATAGGCAGACCAACAATTAAAACAGCACTTAAAACCAAATTGAAAATGCAAACCAAAAAGATTACGGATATAAAAATGGGTTTCTCCTTTTTCAAAAAGGTATAACTATCTTTTAAATCGTTTTTAGCAACTGCAATTACACCTACTTCACGAGGTCTTTTTTGGTGTGGAATATGGATAAAAATTTCCATAATGGCTGAAAAAGTAAAACATATAATACTAACAATTAAAATGGGATTGATACCATAAAATTGAAAAACTACTCCGCTTATAGCTGGTCCGATAAAGTTTGCTAAAGTATTTACTTGATTTATTATAGCATTACCGACGGTAAGTTTATCTGATGATACCAATAGAGGAATACTTGCTTGTACCGCTGGTTGATATGCACCAGAAATACCATAAAGTAACATCAAAGCAACAATAAACAAAGGTATGATAGGAATTTTTCCCAATGACAAATAAAATACTAAAATTATGATTGCTGTTACAAAATCTAGTATGACCATAATGTTTCTTTTATTTGTCCTGTCAGCAATAATACCACCTACCAGCGACAAAATAACCATAGGTAAAAAAGAGCAGGCTGTAGCAATACCAAACAAAGCTGATGAACCAGTTTCTTTTAACAAATAGTACGGTAATGCAAATCGTAGGATAGCGTTTCCAAATAAAGAAATTATCTGTCCTATAACAACAAGTATAAAATCACGATTAAAAAGTTTTTTTTCTGCTTGCATAAAATCTCTCCTTTTTATTTAATCAAACAGACCGTCGGTTTATATAATGGTTTAAATAAACTGCTCTTTTATAGAGCAGTCTATCGTATAGGGATAACAAATACAGTTATTTACAAAACTGTATAAATGCAGAAATTGTTTCTTCGTCTAATAATGTGTCTATGCCTATTCCATTTAAAAGGGCATTGAATGTATTGCAACGTTTTTCCATACCCTCTTTATCCGTCATTTCAACTAATGGGTTGAGCCATACATTACTTAATACCATGATAACTTCTGCAATTTCATGTGAATTTTCAATCTCCAAAGACTTATCCTTGATACCTTGTTCTAAAACGGGTTCAACAAATTCAGGTACTACAATTTCATACATTTGTTCTATTTGCATAGCAAGAAAACGAGGATTGTTTAATAGTTGAGGAGAAACTGTCAATAAAACGCTTTGGTTAGAATTGAATACCGCTGTCTTAAATATTTCTCTTAACTTTTCTAAACCGTTTAAACTATCGTTATCTCTAATTTTAGCAAATATTACTGCATTTTCATTTCCAATTCTTTGAAAAATTGCTTTTAAAATATCTTCCTTTGAATCGAAATGATGATAAATAGCACCTTTAGAAAGTTTTGTTTCATTGATAATATCTTGCAATGATGTGTTATCATATCCTTTTTCACAAAACATTTTTGTAGAAACATCTAAAATGAGTTTTACTGTTTCTTCTGGATATTTATTTCGTGCCATAACTTACCTCCAATACAAACCGTTGGTCTGATTAAAGTATATCTTAGTATTTTATGCTTGTCAATATAAAGACTTGCAATTTTATAAAAATGCAGAATGCAAGCCTTTTTCATTTATTCTACAATCTTCCAGTTGCTTTCCTTATGCGGTGTCAATTCATACTGTGATACCTGCGTTGCCTTTGCCTGATTTACCACAAATCAGATTTTATCCCTTTCTTCCTCTTGATTGCCCACAACAGAAAAGAAAAAGCCCTGTCAAGAGCTTTGCCACCATTGGTGGTGCTTTGCACTCTTGATCGGGCTTTTTGTTTGCTGTATCTTCTCGCAAGAGGAAAAAAGTTACTCGTCCTCATCATCAAAATTGTTATTCCTTAATACTTCTCGTAACAGTTCCATATCTTCTTTTGAGTTCGGGTTTATCATTTTCACGACTTGATAAGGTGTCTTATACTTATGTCCCTCTATGCTTTCCCCAAACATATCCATACTGTATAAATCATCATAGCGGTCTAATAATTTTTGAAACTTCAAATGCTGGATAAATTCTTTGATTGGGTAAAGGTCGGACGCTTCAATGCTTTTCCCGTTGATATAGTCTGTAATATATTCCCGTAACTTTTCTAACTCATATTCCAGCCATTCTTCCTCACTGTCAAAGAAGTTATCATAGTGTCCATGTTTCAGTTCTGCATTTAGACGTTCTTCGGCTCTTAAAAACTGACAGACTTCCTTTTCAGATTGATTGACATACTTCCATTCTCCCGACAACAATTCATTGGGCGTAACGTCCAGCACTTCCATTATCTTTTCCAGCGTTTCATAGGCAGGATAGTTCAACCCTCTTTCAATCTTGGAAAGGCTCTGCATATTGATACCGATTTTGTCCGCAAGTTCCTGTTGTTTCATTCCCCTAAATTTTCTTATGGTCTGTATATTATTTCCTAAATGGCTTATTTTCATTGCATAACCCTCCATATCTCGTTATATCTTCGCTATTATAAGTCTATCATGCTTAATATGATTTGTAAAGGCAAAAAAAGATATTGACAAATAAGCATATAAGAATTACTATGTTCTTGTAATCGAATAAGCACAATAGAATGAAATATAAAAACATTCAAAAAGAAATACCTATCTGATTAAATCCGTAGATATGAATATCGGTTGAAATGGAACTTGTTAGAAAAGGCAAAACAGAACTTGCTGACAAAGTATTTCTGACACGGTGGCGGAAGCCTCTCAGGCTTACCGCCATGACACCTTGTGTCAAGGGGAAGAAATGCTTTGTCGGCTGGCGAGCCTGCGAGCCTTGTCTGTGCCCCCGTTATCTAACAGGGGGGCACTATTTCACAAAAGACAAGTCAAAAACCATACAACCCCAAAGCTGTAAGGAGTAATGAGGAGTTTTAAGAAGATAGTAATTTCACATTCTTTTGAATAGTGGTTTACAGGTATTTCAAGGCTATTGTGGGATTGGAGGAATACAATGAACAATTTAGAATTTGCACTTGAAATGAAGAATAAACGTCTTGCAAGCGGTCTTTCACAAGGAGAACTTGCAAGTCTTACCCATGTATCAAGATATAGTATCAACCGCTTTGAGAACGGAAAAGCCAACGCCAGCAAGGAAACACAAAATATTATCCTGCGTTGTCTGAATTACTATATCTGCGATAAGCCTTTTTATCTGCTCGTTGATTATCTGTCTGTCCGTTTTCCAACGACTGACGCATTGGAAATTATCCGAAAGGTGCTTGGCATGAAAGCAGATTATTTTATCCATTATGACTATGGATATTATGGCTATAAAGAGCATTACGCCTACGGAGAAATCAAGGTTATGGCTTCTGATGATGAACACATGGGCGTATTTTTGGAATTAAAAGGGGCAGGCTCACGCAATATGGAATATGTTTTACAGGCACAGAACAGGGATTGGTATTCATTCTTGAACCGCTGTCTTGACTGTGGCGGTGTTATCCGACGTTTTGACTTGGCAATCAACGATATGTGCGGTCTGCTGGATATTCCCGTTTTATCTGAAAAATACAAAAATGGCGGTGCGGATTGTCGCTGTAAAAACTATGAAAATGTGCAAGGCGGTAAACTAAGCGGAAAAAACCGCAATTTAGCAAGCACCCTTTATATCGGCTCAAAAGCAAGCACAAAATATTTCTGCCTGTATGAAAAACAAAAGGAACAGGCAACTAAAAAGAAACATACGGATATTATCAACCGTTTTGAAATTCGTCTGCGTGACAAAAAGGCAGTACAGGCAGTTGAGGAACTGTTATTGACGTATAACCCTCATGGGCTGGTGTTTTACCTTATTACTGATTTTGTGCAATTTCCCGACTATCCGCTGTGGGAGATATTCATTTCCCATGATAGTTTACCTTTTGAAATGAACCCCGTACCTGTCAATATGGAACGCACTCTGCAATGGCTGGAAAGACAGGTCATGCCGTCAATCGTGATGATAGAGGAAATCGACAGGCTGACAGGCTCAAACTACATGAAAATGATTGATGAATGTACCCACCTTTCTGAAAAACAGGAAATGCTTGTGGAACAAATGTGTACGGACATAGCAGACGTAATTGAAAGTGAGGGGGTGTTTTATGAGTAATGCACAGGATATTCCCGTATGGGAAAAATACACCCTTACCATTGAAGAAGCGTCAAAGTATTTCCGTATCGGAGAAAACAAGTTAAGACGCTTGGCAGAGGAAAACAAGGACGCTGGCTGGCTCATTATGAATGGCAACCGCATACAGATTAAACGACGACAGTTTGAACAGGTTATTGATAAATTGGACGCAATCTAATGCAAATGAGCCTTGTATGTGTTATGATGAACACAAGTCATATCAAGGCTCTTTCCAACAAGGAAAGGAGCAGACACCATGAAAGAAAAAAGACGGGATAACAAAGGACGTATCCTGCATACTGGAGAGAGCCAACGAACAGACGGAAAATACTTGTATAAATATGTAGACGCATTTGGAAATACAAAATATGTGTATGCTTGGAGATTGACACCCACAGACCCGACACCAAAGGGAAAACGGGAAAAAACCTCACTTCGTGAACTGGAACAGCAGATAAGACGGGATATTGAGGACGGTATCGACAGCACAGGCAAGAAAATGACGCTTTGCCAACTCTACGCCAAACAGAACGAACAGAGGGCAAACGTGAAGAAAAGCACAATGAAACAACGGGAACAGCTCATGCGGTTATTGAAAGAGGACAAGTTGGGTGCTAGGAGCATTGATACGATAAAACCCTCTGACGCTAAGGAATGGGCGTTACGCATGAAAGAGAAAGGCTTTTCCTACAATACTATTAACAACCATAAACGCTCGTTAAAAGCGTCATTCTATATCGCCATACAAGACGATTGTGTAAGGAAAAACCCTTTTGATTTCAAGTTGAGTGAAGTCCTAGAAAATGATACCAAAGAGAAAGTGGCATTGACAGAGGAACAAGAACAAGCCCTACTGTCATTTATTAAGACGGACAACGTGTATCATAAGTATTATGATGATGTGCTGATACTGTTAAAGACTGGACTTCGTATCTCGGAACTGTGCGGACTGACAGTAGCCGATATTGATTTCAAGAATGAAGTTGTGATTATCGACCACCAGTTATTAAAGAGCAAGGAACAGGGCTATTATATTGAAACGCCTAAAACAAAGAACGGAACAAGGCAAGTGCCATTAAGCAGAGAAACAATACAGGCATTTCAACGGGTTATGAAAAAACGCCCAAAGGCAGAACCATTTGTGATAGACGGACGGAGCAATTTTCTGTTTGTCAATCATAAAGGCAAGCCCAAAGTTGCGATTGATTACAATGCCTTATTTGTCCGTATGGTAAAGAAATACAACAAGCAACACAAGGACAATCCCTTGCCACATATCACACCGCATACGCTACGCCATACGTTCTGCACAAGGCTGGCAAGCAAGAACATGAACCCGAAAGATTTACAGTATATCATGGGACATTCAAACATCAGTATCACAATGAACTGGTATGCTCATGCGTCCATAGATACCGCAAAATCAGAGGTTCAGCGTCTAATCGCATAGAAGTATTTACCACGATTTTAACCACGTTTGATAGCAAAAATATAAAAAGATAGACCTAGATATGTGAGGTTTACCACAAAAGCAAAATGCCCGTAGAGCCGATAAAATAAGGCTTTGCGGACATTTGAGAAGATATAAAAAGATAGTCAAAAAGGCATATATAATTTATACAAAATAAGAGATTCAAATACTTCCCTCTATCCAATCAGTTACAATTTTTCTATCAGAATCACTCATAAATGAATGTTCACTTTCTTTTGAT